>NZ_MCBT01000048.1:2380-291325 GCF_001735525.1 Shewanella colwelliana | reverse complement strand
GCGTTAAAACTTAAAGTGGAGGCGCGACCCGGAGTCGAACCGAGATCGACGGATTTGCAATCCGCAGCATAGCCATTCTGCCATCGCGCCTTTTGAATAACCTAACCAATCTAAAAGATTGGAGCGACATATCGGGTTCGAACCGATGACCTATACCTTGGCAAGGTATCGCTCTACCAACTGAGCTAATGTCGCCTTTTGTATCCAACTGCAATCATATTAAACGCTATGTTTCCCCTGACTGCGGAATGGCATTCTACCGATTTACGCCTCAGTGTCAACGCCATATTTTGTATTAACCAACCGTTTGAACACTTAGTGATCGCATTGCATTTTAATTGTGCGATTCGTCGGTTAAATCACTCCAAGCAGCCATTATGTAGCTGACCATAGACCAAAAAGTCAGTATTGCGGCAACATAAAAGAGTGCAATCGCTGTATAAGTCAAAAATTCATTAGGACGCCAAATAAGCCCAACAATTGCCACCATCTGTGCAGCCGTTTTATATTTGCCAATCCAGGATACTGCTACTGCGCCGCGCTTGCCAATCTCAGCCATCCACTCACGTAATGCAGATATCACGATTTCACGGCCAATCATAAACAATGCAGGTAACGTTAACCAAATATGGTTGTATTCAGCCACCAATAACACTAAGGCTGTAGTAACCATTATCTTATCGGCGACGGGATCTAAAAAAGCACCAAAGCGAGTCGATTGTTTTAATTTACGCGCTGCATAGCCATCTAGCGCATCGGTGACCGCTGCCAACCAAAAAACAAATGCCGCAGCAAATGGCGACCAAGAGTAGCTCGTATAAAAAAGAACAACGAAAACAGGTAATAAAAGCAACCTGAAAAGAGTAAGTGCTATCGGAACATTAAACGGCATCATAAAACCAATTTTTTAAAAGCAGCGCCAATCTTGCCTTAATTTTGTTACCCTCGCAATGCATCATGTATTGTTTGTGCCATTTCTAAGCTAATACCTGGTACTTTTGCCAATTCAGCCACACTAGCCCCTTTAACTTGTTGCAATCCCCCCAAATATTGGAGCAGTGCTTTACGCCGTTTGGGCCCGACGCCAGCAATAGACTCAAGGCTTGATGTATTGCGGGTTTTCTGACGCTTATTTCGATGACCCGTGATGGCAAAGCGATGGGATTCATCACGAATATGTTGAATTAAGTGCAACGCACCAGAATCTGCTGGCAAATTAAAGGCTATCTCATTTTCACCATAAATTAACGTTTCCAGTCCAGGTTTTCGCCCTTCTCCTTTGGCGATACCAATCAACGTGGGGGCCACATCAAGGTGAACAAATTTTTCATTAACCACCTTCTGCGCAATTCGGAGCTGCCCTATTCCGCCATCAATAAACAAGATGTCAGGAATTTTCCCTGAGGCATCAATCTTATCAAAGCGCCTTGAGATGGCTTGCTTCATCGCTGCGTAGTCATCCCCTGGTGTAATGTCGTTAATGTTGTAACGCCGATAATCAGCTTTACTCGGCCCTTGACGGTTAAATACAACGCAGGAGGCTACGGTACTTTCTCCCATCGTATGACTGATATCAAAACACTCCATACGCGCAATGGCTTGGCTTTGCTCCAAGGCTTCTTCTAACAATAAAAAGCGCTCTTCTACGGTATTTTGATGGGATAAACGCGTTTCAACTGCATGATGAGCGTTGGTTTCGGCGATGCGTAAAAAGCTGGCTCGCTCGCTACGTACTTTGGTTTTTATCGCAACGCTTTTTGATAATGCTTGCTCTATCGCCAATTCAAGTTCATGAATATCATCAAACGCATGGCTAACAATAATCTCTTTGGGCAAAGTGCGTTGACTGTCAAAGTTGAGATAAAATTGCAGCATAAATGCCCGCAAAATTTCTGACAACTCAGTTTTATCGGGTATTGCAGGATAATAGCTACGACTACCAAATATTTTTCCGCTGCGAATAAACAACAGATGAAAGCAGGCAATCCCAGAGGAGTAATAGACACCAATTACATCCATGTCTCCACTATCGTTTGAAACTTCTTGCTGCTCGGCTACCCGCCGCAGAGCACTGATCTGATCACGATACCGCGCAGCGTCTTCAAACTGAAGGGATTGTGAGGCTGTTTCCATCTTCCCTACTAGCTCGCCAACCACTTGCTGATCTTTGCCTTTTAGAAAAAGGGTCGCTAACTTGACCTGTTCTTGATACTCCTCATCAGAAACCTTTGCCACACATGGACCACTGCAGCGTGCGATCTGATATTGCAAACAGGGACGAGAGCGAGCTTTGTAATAGAGATCATCACATTGTCGGATGGGAAACAGTTTCTGCATTAGGTGCAGGCTTTCTCTCACGGCCCCACCATTGGGATAAGGCCCAAAATAGTGGCCCTTTTCGCGCTGAGGCCCCCTGTGGTAGGCGAGTCGCGGATGTTTGTGGCCACTTAAAAAAATATAGGGATACGACTTATCATCTCTCAGCAGCACATTGTATTTGGGCATGTACTGCTTAATGTAATCATTCTCAAGGATCAGTGCATCGGTTTCACTGTGGGTTAATGTCACATCAATATTAGCGATGTGGGAGACTAAGGCTTGAGTCTTTACATTAGGTAGGTTGCGTCTGAAATAGGAACTGAGACGCTTCTTTAAATCTTTAGCCTTGCCAACATAAATAACGCTTCCGCGAGCATCATACATGCGGTAGACGCCTGCAGAAGAGGAAACCGATTTAAGAAACAGTGCCGCATTAAAAGAGTCAGTCATTCGCTATGCTTGTCTGTTTAGCTTTAGTCAGTTAAAACTGGCCAGTATCGAGCATTTTGTAGCGAATCGCTAACCGCGTTAACTCTACATCACCACTGATCCCCAATTTCGCGAACAGGCGATAACGATAGCTGTTCACTGTTTTAGGACTCAAATTAAGTTGCTCGGAGATATCACTGACTTTTTCACCACTGGTGATCATCATCATGATCTGCAACTCTCTTTCGGACAGCGATTTAAAAGGGTTTTCTTCAGTTTGACTAAATTGACTTAAGGCCATCTGCTGGGCTATCTCTGGCGACAAATAACGTTGACCGTGGGCAACTTGTCTAATCGCTTGAATCACCTCAGGTGGCGTCGCCCCTTTGGTCAAATATCCTGACGCGCCCGCTTGCATCACTTTAGTTGGGAAGGGATCTTCACTGTGTATGGTCAAAACAATAATTTTAGCATGGGACTGATAGCGTAAAATCTTACGGGTCGCCTCAAGTCCTCCAATGCCAGGCATATTCATATCCATCAGAATCACGTCGGCTTCATTGTTACGACACCACTGCACAGCAGCTTCACCATCACCAGCTTCGCCCACCACTTTAATGCCACGCTCGTCCTCGAGAATACGACGAATGCCCGTTCTAACTAATTCATGATCATCAACCAAATATACAGATATCAACTTAACTCTACCCTGATAGCGAATACTAAACCGACATTGGTTTACGTAGGATAACACAAAGTAATTTATCCCAATTGTTGCGAATAAGAAAGCATAATGTGGTTTTGTATAAGCTTATGAATTATAAGTGAACTATATTTTTATTTCTGCACAAATAATCAGCAGGTACCACAGGCTTATATACAATTGCTGAACACCTAAACATGAAATGAAACGATAGAGACAGCCTAAACTGAAAAAAGGCAGCACAGAGGCTGCCTTACATAAACATATATCTAGCACCTGAAAACGAATGTCATCACAGCACGAGCATTCTACTCTAGGCACTTACAATCAATGTATTAGGTTAAGCTTAGTTGCCTGCACAGCTATTAACTAATGCCCCCCCCTTATGAAACTGAAGCTGACCGTCAACGGGTGCATAGTCTGCGACCTTCAAATTGGGATGGTTGACAAAATATTCACGAAACACTGATGCATCGGTAAGCTGCGTATCGATATAATTTGGATGCTGATTAATGACAGGATAATCATCACCGCCCGCAGCACTAAAGTGGATTAGCGCAAACGTGTAGTTTTGTGCTAAGTCGAACGCCCTTCCCCCTAGTTGTGCAATATCAACCTTACCAGCGTCACAATCAACATCCATTCTTACTGCATTGAGTTGTGGGAACCCGCCACCTGTTTTAACCGCTATCTCGGCAAGGTATTTTTCAACCTCTTCACCACTCATGGTCACATATGAGACAAAATTACCGAAAGGTTGCACCGTTAGCACGTCACGATAGGAGATGTTCCCCGCCTCAATCGATGCGCGTATCCCGCCTGAGTTCATCACTCCAAAGTCAGCGGTTACCGCAAAATTGTCAGTGATGAATTGTGAGTAGGCGGTTGTTAATAGCTGACCTAAATTGGTTTGTTGTGCCCTTACCACCTCTCGGTCACCTTCAAAACGGCCATCGGTATGCGAAATAACGACATCGAGTAGTTCCTGGCCGCGTTCTTGATAAGGCTTTAAGGTCTCGTAAACAAATGAATCAGGCGTGATCTCTTGGGTGGCGTACTCTAGATCCCCAGCCTCGTTTTCAACCTTTAAATTGATAGGGATCAGCTGATAGTTGGCTAACGTCAGCTTACCGTCCATATATTCAAAATCAGCACGCCCGACATACTTGCCCCATTCATGAGCTTGCATGATAAAGGTATCATTTTGAAAGTCAGGTTTACAGGTATCACCTGGCGTGAAGTCGGCATACTCATCACCCTCCATACACACTGGGTTTTGCGAATGGCCACCAATAATAGCTTGTAACTTGCCTTGCTCAACAGAGCGCGCCAGCATCACATCTCCCGGTGCTTCTGTACCATGATTACCATCGGCATAGTGCCCCATATGGGTTAGTGCAAACACCATGTCAACGGATTCATTTTGCTCAATCTCAGCTAATACTTTAGGTAATTCGAGTTGAGGGTCGGTAAAGGTTAAACTCCCTACATTTTCAGGGTTGGTCACTTTGGGAGTGTCAATTGTAGTGAAGCCAATAATGGCAATCTTTAGCCCATTTACCTCAAATACTCGATACGGTTCAAAATAGCGCTCATTACTATCTTTGTAATAGATATTCGCCGCAAGCATTGGAAAATTCGCCAACGTTTGCTGCATATCTAAGGTACTCAGTGGGTTATCAAACTCATGATTACCTACTGCCATCGCATCATAGCCAAGTAGGTTCATACCAACAAAATCAGGAATAGCTTGCTGCATATCGGATTCAGGGACACCGGTGTTGATATCGCCACCAGAAAGTAAAATTGTTTCACCGCCATTACGCTCAACTTCATCACGAATTTTCGCAATCACCGTCTTGCGCGCCGCCATGCCGTACTCACCATTACTGTTTTGCCAGAAACGACCATGATTATCATTAGTATGAATAAGCGTAAAGGTTTTACAGCCATCTCCCGCCGCTTCGCATGCCGTTTCTACTTTATCATCGCTACTATTACAACCAACCAACACTGCTATGACAGTGGTTGCTAATATACTTTTAAGCCATTTACTATTCATCACATCAACCCTAGTTATCATTATTAATCACCAAATATTGAATTGGCATCAGAAGGTTAAACCGCGATGAATATAGCAAAACAAGTTACATAAAATGTAACTATTCCAAATAAAAACAGCAACTTAAAACAAAACATTAACATTAATTGTTTTCTTGATGAAAGTAATCACCATAGCAACAAGTTATTGATGACATTTACCATGATTTAGATAGCATTTATTTTGATTCAACTCATTGAATATCAGCAACTTAAAATAATAAAAAAAAGGCGACACCTTCCTAATTACAGAACAATGCCGCCAATTAATATACAGTCCTTAAAATAAGCAAAAACTTAAAACCAACTTATTTGAGACGCGCAAGCAACCATTTACCAATATCTTGTAACTGATTAGGAACAACACTGTGCGCCATTGGATACGTCTGCCACTGGGTTTGATACCCCGCTGCAGAAATCAGGTCAAAAGCCTGCTTACCTGCTTGCATTGGCACCACATCATCTTGCTCGCCATGCTGCTGCAAGATAGGTGTATTACGATTAGCATCACTCAATTGATCGGGGAGTTGCGTACCTGTGGGTAAGTAACAGGATAGCGCCATGATGCCCGCTAAGGTATGAGGGTACCGTAGGCCAGTAAACAGACTCATTACGCCACCTTGACTAAAGCCTGCTAATACAATTTTATTCGCTGGAATACCTAATGCCATTTGTTCATCAATGAGCGTATTAATGGCCACTTCAGATAGCTGTACACCAGCCATATCGGCTCGGTTTTCAAGCTCCATTCCTTTGATGTCATACCAAGCTGGCATCACGTAACCTTGGTTAATGGTGACAGAAATGCTTGGCGCATGAGGAAAAACAAACCTAACTCCTATGGTATCTGGAAGGCCGAGTAACGGTACTACTGGCGCAAAACCCGCGCCGGAGTCACCGAGGCCATGTAACCAGATCACACAAGACTTGGCTTGCTGCTGGGGTTCTATCGTAATTCGCTCTAATGGTTGGCTCGACATTTATCTTCCTTTAAACGGCAAAATTTTTGATGGCGCAGATCATAGCAGGATAACTGCAGCGACCCCAACAGTTCTAAAACATCGAATGATTAAACCGCTAATATGTGCTTTTATATCGACATTCTGCAACCTAAACTAGGTTTCAACAGTGATAACAGGAAGCGATAATGGGCCTTTTACAAAACGGCAAGTGGGTCGATAAGTGGTACTCTACCGATAAAAATGAAGGGAACTTTGAACGAGAAGACGCCATTTTTCGTCAACAGATCTGTGCGCCAAGTGACGGCAAGCCAACACCGAGGTTTACGCCTGAATCCCAGCGCTATCATCTTTATGTGTCTCTGGCTTGCCCTTGGGCACACAGGACACTGATCTTCCGAGAACTCAAAGCATTGCAGTCCCATATCGGTGTGACCACAGTAGAACCCCATATGCTTGCCAACGGCTGGGAGTTTAGCGGCCCTAAGCAGAGTGAGATAGCAAGCCATATTAACGGCGCTGAAAGCGACAGACTCAATGGCAAAGATTTCTTATATGAGATTTACCAAACAGCCAAACCAGATTACAGTGGCCGCGTAACCGTGCCTGTATTGTGGGATAAATCCTTAAACACCATTGTCAGTAACGAATCATCTGAAATCATCAGAATGTTTAATAGTGAGTTTAATACGTTGACGGGTAACGAATTAGATTTTTACCCAAAAGCATTACGAAATGAGATTGACCAGATCAATGCATGGATCTACAGCGATATTAATAATGGTGTCTATCGCTGTGGCTTTGCGACCACACAATCTGCCTATAATACCGCCTTTGACAAACTTTTTAGTGCATTAGATAGAGTCGAAGCGTTACTCAGCAAGCAAAAGTTTCTGGTAGGAGACACCTTAACGGAGGCTGATTGGCGGCTATTTACCACCTTAATCCGCTTTGACGCAGTTTATGTGGGCCACTTTAAAACCAATCGAAATCGTATTGCTGACATGAGTGCAATTCAGCACTATATGAAGGCGTTATATCAGTATCCAAATATTGCCAAGACGGTAAACTTTGAACATATAAAGCAGCATTATTACTTCAGCCATGGACAAATCAACCCCACAAGGGTTGTACCAAACGGTCCGCAACTGGATCTATTATCGGCACATAATCGCGGTTAGTTACAGATCAAGCCCAAGCTCGGTCGCAACAACCTCCATCTGTGTCAATGAGTCAAGTTTACAGTGCCAACGTACCGCGCCAGCATCGGCTACGATCATCAATGCATCACTAATTAGCTTAATATCTTCGGCCATTGCATAAAGCGTCACCGGTAAGGCCGTTAGCTTAATCTGCAACTCAAAAGGGGATAAAATAAGCTTGCCTTGCGTAAAATCTAACACCATAAAACGACTCCAGTGAAGGCACAAAAAATAAAACCCAAACAACTGTTTGGGTTTATATCACATCATTAACCTACTCGCTTAGTGGTGATGACCACCTACACCATGGGCATGACCATGGGCAATCTCTTCGTCGGTAGCATCACGCGCGTCAACAACATCAAGCTCAAACGTTAACTCGCGACCCGCTAATGGGTGGTTTACATCGACGGTGGCCATAAACTTGCCCACCTTAATGATGGTCACTTGGCGTTGTCCTTGATCTGTATTAATCAGTGCACGCATGCCCGCTTTCCACACTTTTGCGCCTTGCAGATGTTTAACAGAAACACGCTGCTCTGCATCTTCATTACGAACACCGTAAGTCTGTTCAGGAGGTAAGGTAACCGAGAATTTGTCACCAATTTCGCGTCCAGCGATCGCATTTTCAACTCCTGGCATCATATTGTCATGGCCATGAAGATACGCAATTGGGTCTAAACCTTCATTGGTCTCTAATACTTCACCCGCTTCATCACGAAGGGTGTAGTTAAACTGAACAACCATATCATCTTTAATGCTCATCAGATTTCCTTGAATCTCTATCAAATTTAATTGCGACGCAGCTTAACAAATGTTGCGCTGTTGCTCTAGCGCTATTATTGCGCCTCAAGCCTCTCTTTAAGCAAGCTGGCGCTATCTTCCCTTGGCACCAGGCACAATAGCCAAATGTTCGATTTGCGCCAACACATCAGTGTTATCTAGGGCCAGCTGACAAACGCCAGTGCGAATTTGATGTCCTATCGAACAATCAACGCTCCATTGACGTAATAAGTAGCCCGCTAACGCGGCACGACTACTGATGACTAACTGCCCATCACGCATTTGATAGTCTAGTGCAATCGCTTCTCCATGCTTAAGACTTGGGTGAGGAATCAACACCAATTCCACAAGTTGCTGCCAAAGTTGGTCTAGCGCGGCAAGTTCATGATCGTAGGGCTCAATGCTTGACACCCCGACAGATTTTATTCGCGTCACGACAAAGTCTGTAAAAATCTGATGGTGACGGTCAAATGCTCTTACGTGCCAACGCTGACCATTATTAACTAATGTATGGGGTACCACTTCTCGCTGTTTCTCACCTGAAGATACCGACACATAAGTCATTGCGATCGCACGCTGATGCTGTATGGCCCGCATCAGCGCGGCAATGATCTCTGTATTCGGGTGAATAAGCTGAACGGCGGCAATACAGATTTGGCTGGGTTCAACAGGATGTGACAAACCATCACCAAATCCGTTAGCAAGCCCATGCAAAATCACTTCCGGATCGTGGTCAAACAGAGGCTTAAATGTATCACAGCGATGATAACGTTTAGTTTGATGAACCAACTGCATGTTTTGGGGTGCTAACGCCTTATAACTGGCAAGATCTCGTGTTGCAGCCGCTAAACCTGTAGCAAACTTTGCAATAAGATCTTGACGCGAAACCTGCGCAAAGTATTGCAAACTAAAATCAATAAACGCCAATCGCTGACGTTGACCATGAGACAGTTTGTCCATCACATCCATGAGCTAATACCTCGACACCATAACGAAACGTTTTTACACCACACAGAGCACACCCTGCAGGAACTATTGTATTCCAAGCGACTTAAACGTCTGATCGCTAGGGAAACCATCAGCAATTAAGCCGACACTGCGTTGATAAGCTTGCAAACCCGCACGAGAATTGGTCCCTAACACACCATCGGGCTTACCAACATCGAAGCCCTTGTCATTAAGCGCACTTTGTAACTGCTTTAATCTTTCGCGGCTGATATTATCTTGCTTTGGTGGTGCCACTGTCAGCGGCGCCCCACCATTAATCCTATCGGCTAAGTTGCCCACCGCAATTGCATAAAATTCAGAACGATTCCAGCGCATAATCACATCAAAGTTGCTGTATCCAAGAAATGCGGGACCTGTATGGCCAGCAGGTACATATAAGGACGCCTGCATGTCAGGCGTTGCCAATGGTTGTCCATTGGCCTGGGTAATACCCGTTGTCGCCCACTGTGTAAGTGGCTGCGCTTGTTTACGTCCTAGTTGACTAAAGTCATAGTTTGCAGGCAATCGAACCTCTCTGCCCCAGCGTTCATTACGCACCCAGCCTAACTGATTGAGAAAGTTGGCGGCCGATGTTAATGCGTCAGTAGTACTGTTCCACAAATCTGCTTTGCCATCATCATCGGCATCAATAGCGTATTTTGCATAGGCAGAAGGCATAAACTGCGTATGACCCATCGCCCCCGCCCATGAACCTACCATATCTTTGGTATCAAACTGATAAGCTTGCTTTAATTTTAATGCCTGAATGAGTTCGCCAGTAAAGTAGTTGCTGCGTCTTGGGTCGCACGCCAAGGTAGTCAATGAATCAATAACAGGCATTTTACCCTTGTAAGAACCAAAGTTTGTCTCTAACCCCCAAAAAGCCATCAAATATTGTGGCGGTATGCCGTACTCTTGCTGTAACTGTTTTAGCAAGACGCGATGTTCTTTCAGCAGTCGGCGCCCTTCTTTCACGCGCCAATCCGTAACACGCTTAGTGAAATAGTTATCAAAGGTTTGACTAAATTCAGGTTGTTTCTTATCAAGCTCAATCACTCGAGTGACATACTTAACCTGCCCCAAAGTCTGTTCAATGGTCGTTTGGGAGACACCCGCTTGCGTCGCTTTCTCTTTTAATGAGGCCACGCAACTGTCAAATTCATTTGCCGTCGCATTGAGGCTACTTACCCCAGAAACCAAGAGTGCAGAGGCGATAGTGAGCAATGTTTTCAAATTGGATACTCCTAGATAATCAGCGGTTGGTTATACTCGCCACCTTGAAACTGACCAACCTTAAAAAGAGATAGCGATAAGACATCATAACGATTGGTACTGTTTATACTAGATTTTTTATCGCAATTTAATTCACCTGCTAGGCTTTTATCTGTAAGCGGCCAATTAGTGCGCTTTTTTACTAAACTATCACTTGGCTGACTCATTACTTGACGTATAATGGGGCGTTTTTTTAACAAACTTCAAAGAGATCGAACATGACTGACAGCAATCCCGTTTTAGTAAGTTTTATTGAAAACGTAAAAGAGCACCAAGCCGTTTGGGGTCTTCAGGACGAAACTGGTGAAGGTTGGGTAGTTTGCGACTCTTCAGAGTATGAAGAAACTGACGTCATGCCGTTATGGTCAAGCCAAGATCTAGCAAGAATACACTGCACTGAAGAGTGGAAGAACTATCAGCCAGTATCAATTACCCTAGAAGAATTTCTTGAGTATTGGGTGAGCGACCTTCATGATGATGGCGTACTCATTGGTGTTGACTGGGTAGCCGAACAAGAATGCCTAGAACTTGACCCGATTGCAGTGGCCAAGACATTAGTTGATATCGAAAAAGAATAAGTTTCATCCGGTGCCAAATACGCCAATAGCAGACAAGGGCTAAACCTTGTCTGCATTATTTCCATTGATTGATATCCCGTTCACTCAACGTCACACCTGTTGGTTTTGCGGTGAACCATGCAATGCGATATTTAACTATCAAGCGCACCACTACACGCCACATCCATCACTCTCCCTTCCTTGCTGTAAAGAGTGTCTATCATTTGCATCAAAAGCTCCGTTAACCTCAATTTGGGACTGTCAAATGGCAGTCAAAGATGAACTTATGCGACGCTATGCCAAACATTTGGCCATAGGTGAAAATTGGACTGAACAGGAGTTAGCCGAATCTGAGTTCTCTTGTAAAGTATTTGAAGGGTTTAAAAAGAGTGCATGGTTTATGTACCAAGTCGCCAAACAGCGAGTATCAGCCTCTGGGTGGCCATTGAGTCTGAATGGTGTCAGTTTAGATGCCAGTCAGTACGATCTTGGCTTCATGTTTGACGGTGTCAATTACACATCAATCTCAAGCGCAGTGGAGCACTACAGCAACATGCTAGGCTTAGACAAACTATTTTTGCAGGATCTAGTGACCTTAGTAGGCCGAGAACGATTTGGCTATGCCGTCAGAATCTGTCGGATCAATATCGCTTCAACCAAAGCGGTGAAGCGACAGGTACTGGCGGATATGAGTAACGAGTTAAACGATTAACTTGTCTGTTTCACTTTGCATTGTCATTCGATAAAGCCTAATGCCAAGCTAAACCTAAACGTCAGTCCTATACCACTTGACGTAATCTATCTTGTACAACACCTACCAGTAGATCGGGTTGAAACTTAGAAATAAATTTATCGCAGCCAACCTTTTCTACCATGGCGTTATTAAAACTGCCGCTTAAGGATGTATTGAGAGTGATATAAAGTTTATTCATGCGTTTGTCTTTGCGGATCTCATGAGTCAGACGATAACCATCCATCTCGGGCATCTCTGCATCAGTGATCAACATCAAAATCTCATTGTAAACATCTTTACCTTCATCACACCACTTCTGCAGTACCTGTAATGCTTGCAAACCATCAGACGTCTCAATCACTTCAATCCCTAACGGCTCAAGCGTTTCCTTCACTTGTCGTCTAGCAGTAGAAGAGTCATCGGCAATGAGGATTTTACGGCCATACATGTTCGCCGCGAGCTCCTGGTCTAAAACGCCCTCAGAGAGTGAAATATCGTAATGGATAATTTCAGCAAGGACTTTTTCAACATCAATAATAGACACCAGCTGTGTGACGCCCTCTACTTCAACTTTGGTGATGGCGGTAAGATAGTTATGGGCACCGGTACTTTTTGGGGGTGGCATAATATCACCCCAAGTCATATTGATAATATGCTCGACTCGCCCGACCATAAACCCCTGAATGCTTCGGTTATACTCAGTAATGATCAAATTTGCATCGCCATCATCAACCCTAGGTTGAAAACCGATGGCCGCTCTTAAATCAATCACAGGTATTGAGGTTCCACGAATATTGGCGACGCCCTTTATGCTACTGTGGCTGCCAGGTAAAGCGCTGAGTGGCGGAAGTTTAACAACCTCTTTAACCTTAAAAACATTTATGGCAAACAATTGTGTCGCATTAATGCGAAACAATAATAGTTCCAAACGATTTTCGCCGACAAGTTGTGTCCTCTGATCAACCGTTTCTAACACTCTGGCCATAACACTTCTCACTAAATTTTCAGGGTATTTGGGGGCTATAACTTTAACAAGTATAGCCCTTTATTGACGCTATTTATCACTGTTCAATCACAGTCGACGAATCTCTTTATTACTGACTAGTATTTAATGCTACAGGTGCCACAGGTATGATTCTAGATCCATGTTTGATCACGATATCCATAATACCGAGATGAAGCTCTTCTGAAGCAACTTGGTAAGTAGGCAAACTCTTAGTACCAACATAAGCAAAAATATTAACCTGCAACCCATGCAGACCAAAGCCCTTAAATGTCACCCTTAATGGCGAATCCATCACTAACTCATGCGCCTCGAGCATCTCTTTAATGTCTTTAATAATCGCCTTCAATTGTTCGGTATTGGTCATCAAATAGTCTAATCGGATATCTGCTTTAAAACGAATTTTCTCCCGCTCAGAAATATTCTCAATTTCCATCTCGACCAACTTTGCATTAGGTACATGGATAAGTGTCCTGTCTAGCGTTCTTATCTGTGTGCAACGCAGACCAATCTCTTCAACAGTGCCTTTAATTGAACCAAATTTACAGACATTACCCACCTTAATTGGCGCGGCGGAGTATAAGGTAATCGTGCCAATGAAATTCTCAATTGACTGCTTAGAAGCAAGCGCAATTGCAATGCCACCAATCCCCATCCCAGCGATGATTGCACTGGCGTTAAAACCAAGGTGCTCAAGCCACACCAGCACTGCGAGCACAACAAAAATTACTCGTAAAAAATTGGTTAGCGGTCTTAAAAGTGATGCCCCCTGCTTTTGTCCTTTGTCGAGCATACGTTGTTTAAGACCAGCTTGGATTATCCCCATTCCTGACCAGACTAACCAAATAATTGAGATGAGCGTTAAAATGCCAGTATCAATCGCTTCGAGCGCGGCAGTAGATATGGTGCCATGGCTTAGCCAGGTTCTAACAGCCATCACAGCAAGAAAGAAGCGCAGTGGACCAGCAACAATGTAGGCGAGTTCAGTTTTTAAATGATACTCTGTACGGAGTATCAGTATCTTAAACAACCATGTAATTGGGATGATGATACAAAATGCTACCACTAAGTAGGTCACGATTAATGCCCACTCCCATATATTGACCTTAAAAACTCGGCCTTCCGGAAGGTGTGCAATATACCACTCAGTTAATGGCCCGTAGCCCAAATTGCCATATAACTGAGGCACTTTAGCCACCGTTGCATTGGAAATTTTCCAAATCGATCCATTCGCGCCTGGCACTCGTTGTAAATAAAGAGCTATTTCACTACTTTGTAGTTTGACCCGACCAAATAGATCTCGATAACTCGGTAATTGGTCTCCTGTGACGCCTTGTGGAGTATCACTAATAAGCTCCAAATCAATCCACATGTTCCGGTCAATAATCGCCTGCAGTTTTTGTGCATATTCAGGACCTTTGTCAGCAGACAAACCGTCTGGCAAGTACCTCAAATCGAGATATTTGGCCGCCGTTTCAAAATCTTGTTCATAGGTCGCTTGAGTGAAACCTTCTAGGGCACCGCGAGGCGTGTCGCGGCGGAGTGCGTCTTTATAATTATACTTGTGTGGCTCAACGTCTAAAAACTCTTGTTCTGTGGTGTCAGTCGATGCCTTTTGCAAAGCTTGTACAACACTTGTTGGTTCAGCAGCATTAGCTACCAAAGCAAAAGCTGATAGGAATAAAACCCACCCCAAAAAAAATTTGTTATGCATCCTAGCCTCAAAAAATTAACAAAAGCCTATGAATTCTAGCATTTATTACAGATAACAAAAGATACTAAACAACGCATTTGCGCAAAAACACTAACCTTATAAGTCTCCCATCAAAACTATTTGACAAGCGAATGCTTGTCGGTATACTGGCTGGAAGTTTGAGACTCCCTGTCCTGTATTCTTGTTTCGCTAGACCATTGTCATCGCATCCAACTAATCCAGCAGTCCCCTTAACACGTCATATCATTGTCATAAAACCATGATTTACTGTGTACATCCCAGTATCTCGGTGGCTAGACAAAGAGCAAAGCCAGCCACCATTGAAATGCTGATGATTAGTTTAAGGGAAATGGGTTATCTCAAATGTTTTTAACTCATCTTTTGCATAAGCTAAGGATATTTTATTATTGAATTTAAACTGTTAAGCAAACAGTCAACACTATAGGAGTATGACCTATGTCGTACAAAATGAATGGACATGAGATCACGGTTAATTTTCCCGTTGCCTCTATTTCCTTGAACAAATCTTCTATCGCTTTCACCGATAGTTTAGGTAAAAACAAGCAAACATTTTCTAAGCGGGTCGAAGCACTTCAATTTATGAAATGGTTGCTGTCTAGCAATAAATAACTAACCACCGCTATTCGATACACCTCCTCTCACCGTATCGAAGGTTGCTGTTGCAACAAGTAGGATTGACATCATCTGTCAACGACTCAGCAAATCACTTGTCTCAGGTTGTATCACTTTCACAGATACTAACCTGAGCCGGGTAGATTAATCAGCTTTACCACTCAATGGATACTTTCTCTGATACCTTGGCAACATCGACTCATTGCCCAGTAAGCCTCCCTGATGCAAATATACAATAGTTTCATGACTATTCTCGGCCATGTAATGGGTTAAATTAAGCCAGCCTAGTGGATCATAAAGCAACTCAAAAGTAATTCCCGTTTTATTCACTTTGTTCCAAATATCATAAAACTCTCGATAGAGCTTGCCAAAATGATAACGTTTTGCCAATGCGACCACATGTGGGTGATGGGATAGATTTGCTGACAGTTGGGTAAACTGAGCATTCAAATAAGTACAATCTCCAACAACAGCGCAGGTGACAACTTTGATACTGGAGGCAAGTTCGTAAAAGCTCTTTTGCAAAAATAACGCTGTAGTACCAGTGCCAGAAGGAAGGAAAACGGTAAGTTCTGCCAAATTTTGTTGTTTTTTCCACTCGTTCAATTCCATCGCTAACCGCCGAACGCCAAACTCAGCATAAGCACATCGACCACCTTCAGGCACAAATAGAGTATTTTGCTGATTGGGCAGGATCTCCTGCTCTATGTAATCTAATGCAGCACGCCCTTGCCGATCACTGCATAAGCTTAAATCGATAATATTGGCGCCATTATTAAGCGCACCCAAATAATTGCCACTTGGATTATCACGTAGGTGACTGGCAATGTGATCGACATAAAAGTCCAAACGCCAACCCTTTAGTTGCGCTAACGCTGACATTGAATAGAGCGAATTAGCCTGAGGAGAGCCGTAGCCAATCAGCCGACATATGCCGTCAAACTCATGCTGCAAAAAATGGGCAAATTTGCGCGCTTTATTACCAGAAAAATAGGGGTGCAACAGATCGTCGCGTTTAACGAAAACTCGATATCCGTCAACGTTGATGCTATGGATCGGGGTATTAGCTAACTTCATTATCTTGAGCGTCTTTAGAGGAGACGGCCATTTTACCCTGTATATGGATCGATGAGCAATCTGACTAACTTTAGGCATAATATGTCACACCTTAACAATAGCTCATCCGTAAAAAGCAATTATAACACAAATAATCAGTAACTTAACAGTTGGCACGCTATCTGCTTATCACTTAAGTAGATAAGGGAAATAGGAAATTGATATGCCAATTCTAAGATTAATATTTAATATTGCGTGGTTTATTTTAGGCGGGTTCGTCATGGGCTTAGCTTGGTGGCTAGCTGGACTTCTTTGCTTCATTAGTATTATAGGCATTCCGTTTGGCCGAGCCTGTTTCGTCATTGGCGAGATGGCATTTTGGCCCTTTGGACAGGATAATATTAACCGAAAGGCACTCACAGGTGTGGAAGATATAGGCACAGGTCCACTGGGTTTAGTCGGTAATATTGTGTGGTTCTTATTCTTTGGGGTTTGGTTGGCAATTGGGCATATCACTCATGCGTTAGCGTGTTTTGTTACCATTATAGGCATCCCGTTTGGGATAGCGCATTTAAAACTGGCGCTGTTAAGCTTGACGCCTATAGGTCAAACCATCACAGCCAAAGCATAATCTTAATTGCTTAAAATATTCGCGACATGAATGGCTGCCAACCGCGGCCATTCATAGCGACTTAAGATATTCATCGACCACCTGGTTGATATCGATACGCGCCAAACCCTCGTTATATATCTCACGCCACTTAATGCCCTCATCGCTATTTTTAAATGCCACATAAAGCTTTTTTGTATCAAGCAGTTGCTTATTTATTTGCAGTTTTTCGCCTAACCCCACTAAATGTGGTTGCGCCACTAAATAGTTAAACACATAGAGATCCATCACAGCTCCAGGAATGCGCCCTGTGGCTACTTTTCGAATATTGTGTTCATCGGAACTAACCGTTTCGACTGGTTGCCGGCCAGAGTCGATCATCTCATCCAACTCCAGTGTATTAACGTAATCCCTTACGACACCTAAGGTGTAGCGGTTAAGATCTGTAATCCTGGACCATTGCATAGGGAACAGATGATGCTCTATTATCCCTAAGGGACTTTCGCCCATGGAACTGGAAAAAACAAACTGATCGGTTGGATGGTAGTATTCGGGGAAATAGCCCATATAGATGGAATCTTCACGATTAACAACGCGGATTGTTCGACTCCATGGATAGTAATCGACTTTCAACTCATGTCCCATGGCATTCAATGCGGCTCGTGCGACCACAACACTTGCGCCGCCGCCTTTAAGTGTCTCACCACTATATGGCGGCCAATTTAAAGACGATAATACTAAGGTGTCAGCGCGACTGTGGATTGCTGTTACCAACATCAATAGCCCACTCGTGATGAGGCAAAATATCATCCACAAAACAGATCTGCTATCGACAGTAAAAGTAGCATTCACTATGTCTAATTCCTCTATTTACTTTTAAAGTCATCTTTCATAAAAGAGATACAGTAACCATCCTTCTTTAAGAATCTAATTAACTCCACCAGCAAGCAATTGAACCATTGCCACTTATACTGCAGGCTCTTTCAAAAAGCACAACACTATAACTAACGTTGACCCATAAATCCTTTTGTTACAAATATTGATTCGCAATATGGGGAAAAATGATGCACAACAAGTATAGTTAATATCTGCATTACAAGGGGTAAACATGTTACGAAAAACAGTTATTACGATTGTGGGAGGCGGATTAACCCTGTTAGGTACGGCTTTGATCGTCTTACCAGGGCCTGCTTGGTTATTACTCCCTATCGGGCTAGCAGTGCTGAGTCTAGAATACTCATGGGCAAAACGTTGGCTAAAAAAGAGTCAGCGCTTCATGAGCCATAGCGCCAATTTGCTTGATAAGAAGATTAGGGATTATCGCTACCGAAAGCCATAAAGCGGTCAATATCACACATTACCCCATAAGCGTGAGGTACTGCAATGAGCCTATCCTTAGTGATAACCCCTGTCTGTGATCTAAATCGTATAACCTCAATCCAAAATAGCGATAGTCTCAATCTAAACAATACGTTATAAGTACTCAGTTAAAAAATCTACACTAGCTTCAAGTTAATAACCCTACATTTAGCATGTATTTATATGAGGTTTTAGATGAAGCAACTTAGTACACTTAGTATTGCCGTAATCACCACACTGGCCAGCCACTCTTTGCTTGCCCAAGAGCCAATTGCAATAATCGAACCAGCCAAAATCTCTCAGCCTGAAAAAGTTGAGTTGGGTAAAATGCTATTTTTTGAACCACGCCTATCTAAATCTGGGTTCATCTCTTGCAACTCATGCCACAACCTTTCGTTAGGTGGCGTTGATGCATTGCCAACCTCTATTGGCCACAACTGGCAACAGGGCCCTATTAACTCTCCCACGGT
The DNA here is from genome assembly GCF_001735525.1 of Shewanella colwelliana. Classification (NCBI taxonomy): domain Bacteria; kingdom Pseudomonadati; phylum Pseudomonadota; class Gammaproteobacteria; order Alteromonadales; family Shewanellaceae; genus Shewanella; species Shewanella colwelliana. The sequence goes on along the minus strand of NZ_MCBT01000048.1, from coordinate 272,436 downwards.
CCTCAATGCTGAATATGGTTTAGCCCAATTTTGGGACGGCAGAGCAAAAGATCTGCAAGAGCAAGCAGCAGGCCCGATTGCAAATCCCAAAGAGATGGGCTTTACCCACGAATTGGCCGTATCTACCATCGACTCTATGCCAGGGTATCAGAGCCGTTTTGCAGCGATTTATGGTAAAGATAGCGTAAATATTGACAATATCACCGATGCCATTGCTGAGTTTGAAAAGACCTTAGTCACCCCAAATAGCCCTTTTGACAAGTACCTTGAAGGTGACAAAGAGGCGATCAGTGAAAGTGCGCAAGCAGGTTACCAGCTATTTAAAGATAAGGCTTGTAGCAGTTGCCATAATGGCCCTGCGGTTGGAGGAACTATGTACATGAAAATGGGACTTGTTAAGCCATTCCACACGAATAACCCAGCAGAAGGTCGCATCGCTGTAACCGGTAAGGAATCGGATAAGCACGTGTTTAAAGTACCAACCCTAAGAAATATTGAACTAACCTACCCCTACTTCCACGATGGTGAAACTTGGACCTTAGAAGAAGCAGTTAATACAATGGCCGACATCCAACTTGGTGCAGCATTGACAGAAAAAGAAACCAAAGAGATGGTCAGCTTCTTAAAAAGTCTTACAGGTGAGCAGCCGCAAATTACCTTACCTATTTTACCGCCGTCCAATGCTAATACTCCAAGACCACTGCCGTTTACTAACTAGTCTAGGTTAACTAAAAACACGTGGAGGTTATTGCCAATATTGGGATAACCTCGTTTACACCATTTATACGGCGACTTGATAACTTAGCTGAGTCAAACGGTCTACAATCGCAATTAGCACACCTTGGCGGCGCATGTTATTAAGCACCCCAGGGCTAAAGCGCTCTAAACGCGCCATTGCAGTCAACAACAACTGACATTCATAAAAGCTTGCATCGCCTATATAGTCAGGCCTATCGACGAGATAGCTATGCTGATACCACTCATCCCAATTTAACTGCGCCAGTAGCAACCCATTATGATCCATCGCTTCCATAAAACCATATAAATGCTCGGCCAAGACCAGATGTTCTCCAGGTGTCAGCTTGGTTCTATATTGACTATTGATGTTTGCCATCTGGACTGATGATAACCCATTCATATCGATCTCCTCATTATTGCAGATCGCAATTAAGCCTATCCTTAAACGGCTAAATTGACGGTCGCTCGCCAATATATTTAATCTGCATAACCCATACCACTTAGTTGCTGACAAGTGTATGGAACGCTTACTGAACACACGCTTAACGATTGCAGGAGAGTCTCTATCTAAGGAAATCTATCAATAAGACGTAAGTGAGGACTTCTCTTATAGCTATCAATCTACTTAGCTGATTGTCGAGCCTGTGGGTAGATTATGAAATCGGCTAAACTCTTTTAATATCAGATCGGTAAATAAACGACCAGCACGGCCCAACGGGCGGTCCATAGTCGACACTAATTGGGGGGTAAAGCTGAAGCGGCTGCCCCCTAAGAAATCCAACTCAACAAGGCTTTCCAGAGCAAGTTCATCTTTAATAAGAAACTCAGGCATCCAACCGAAGCCCAATCCCATCAGCAGTGCATTTTTTTTCATAATGAACCCCGACAGAAAAAACACCTTATCTCCACCAAACTGCAACTCATCACTGTTGTGCTTGCCGGGCGAAGAATCTTCGATGGTTAACTCCACATGTTGCAGTAACTCATACAAGCTTACATCAGTCGCACTCGCAAGTGGGTGCTGTGCAGATACGACCAACATACTGCGAATTTCCGGTAACGACTTGGGGCGATAATTGGGGCCGGTCCGATAGTCTTTTACCAGCATCAGATCTGCCTTATCACGCTCAAATCTGTGCTGTACACCGCCCAAGAACTCCATGTTTAACTGAATTTTGGTCGGGATATTATGTTCTGATAGCTGTTTTAGTGCACTCATAATGGGTTCCATAGGCAAAGACCCATCAACTACAACTTCAAGCTTAGGCTCCCACCCTTCACTGAATCGACTCGCTAAATGTTCGATATTATTGAGATATTGTAGCAATCTTCGTCCTTCTGCCAGAATGACCTTGCCCTCGGCTGTTAATTCCGCCCGGTACTGATCACGACAAAATAACTTTACACCTAAGTGTTGCTCTAGCTTTTTTACTTGATAACTGACCGCCGACTGAGCCTTATGCAATCGCTCTGCAGCCTTAGCAAAACTGCCCTCTTCCACTAAAACTTCCAGTACTTTAAACGCTTCAACATCAATCTTCATACGCATCACTCACTGTAAAGCAAATACCACCATCTATAAATTAGATGGAGTTGAGCTATTTATTATTCTTTTTTTTGTTCATTCTAGCAACTAAATTGATACCTAGATCACAAATTGATAAGTGTGCCAGCAGAGCACCCAAGGACTTAAGCGATGCCATTTTATGTAAGACAGGGAGAGATCCCACATAAACGCCATATCACGTTTAAAAAAGAGAATGGTGAGCTTTATCGCGAAGAGTTGTTTTCGACCCACGGTTTTTCCAATATTTACTCCAATAAATATCATCACAATATGCCCACCAAAGCATTGCAGGTTGCGCCTTATCAGCTCAATCATGGTGAGACTTGGGAAGATTCGCTTATCCAAAACTACAAGCTCGATTCAAAACAAGCCGACTGCGAAGGTAATTTCTTCTCTGCACGAAATAAGATCTTTCACAATGCCGATGTTGCCATGTATACGGCCAAGGTAACTGAAGACACAGAAGCGTTTTACCGTAATGCCTATGCAGACGAAGTGGTTTTTGTCCACGAGGGGGCAGGCACTTTATACAGTGAATATGGCACCTTAGCAGTTAAGAAGTGGGACTACCTAGTGATCCCTCGCGGCACTACGTATCAATTGAAATTCGATAACTATCAAGCGGTTCGTCTATTCGTGATTGAATCATTTTCCATGATTGAAGTGCCTAAGCACTTCCGAAATGAATATGGTCAACTGCTCGAATCTGCTCCCTATTGCGAGCGAGACCTTAGAGTACCGAGTTTGCAACAAGCGGTGGTTGAAAAAGGTGAGTTTTCACTGATCTGTAAATTTGGTAATAAATACCAATTAACGACACTTGAATGGCATCCCTTCGATTTAGTGGGCTGGGACGGCTGCGTTTATCCCTGGGCATTTAATATTCAAGATTACGCGCCAAAGGTCGGTCAGATCCATCTACCGCCTTCCGACCACTTGGTCTTTACCGCCCATAATTTCGTAATCTGCAATTTTGTCCCGCGCCCCTACGACTTCCACCCACAGTCAATTCCAGCGCCTTACTATCACAGCAATATTGATAGCGATGAGGTGCTCTATTATGTCGACGGTGACTTTATGAGTCGCACAGGTATCGAAGCGGGCTACATGACCTTACATCAAAAAGGCGTGCCGCATGGACCACAACCTGGTCGTACTGAAGCCTCAGTGGGCAAAACTGAAACCTATGAGTATGCAGTAATGGTGGACACCTTTGCACCACTGCAACTGACCCAGCATGTCAATGCGTGCATGAGCAAAGATTACAACCGTTCCTGGCTAGAAGAGTAAAAGCGTTCAGCCAGTGCTGAACATCTAATAAATATAACACCAGAGGTGACACCGAAGAGTGTCCTTGGTTGCAATAAGTTGAAAGAGGATAATTACATGGCAAGCGAACAAAACCCACTGGGTCTACTTGGTATCGAATTCACTGAATTTGCTACACCAGATCTAGATTTTATGCATAAAGTTTTTATCGACTTTGGTTTCTCAAAACTTAAAAAACACAAGCAGAAAGATATTGTTTACTATAAACAAAATGATATTAACTTTTTACTCAACAATGAAAAACAGGGCTTTTCAGCCCAGTTTGCCAGAACGCATGGCCCAGCCATTAGTTCTATGGGCTGGCGTGTAGAAGATGCCAACTTTGCCTTTGAAGGTGCTGTAGCCCGTGGGGCTAAACCCGCAGCAGATGAGGTGAAAGATCTTCCCTATCCCGCTATCTATGGCATTGGTGACAGCCTTATCTACTTTATCGATACGTTTGGCGATGACAACAATATCTACACTTCTGATTTCGAAGCGTTAGATGAGCCTATCATCACCCAAGAGAAAGGTTTCATTGAGGTCGACCATCTCACCAATAATGTCCATAAGGGCACCATGGAATATTGGTCAAACTTCTACAAAGACATTTTTGGCTTTACAGAAGTGCGTTACTTCGACATTAAGGGCTCACAAACAGCTCTTATCTCTTACGCCCTGCGCTCGCCAGATGGTAGTTTCTGCATTCCAATTAACGAAGGCAAAGGCGATGATCGTAACCAAATTGATGAGTACTTAAAAGAGTACGATGGCCCAGGTGTCCAACACTTAGCGTTCCGTAGCCGCGACATAGTTGCCTCACTGGATGCCATGGAAGGAAGCTCCATTCAAACCTTGGACATAATTCCAGAGTATTACGACACTATCTTTGAAAAGCTGCCTCAAGTCACTGAAGACAGAGATCGCATCAAGCATCATCAAATCCTGGTAGATGGCGATGAAGATGGCTACTTACTGCAAATTTTCACCAAAAATCTATTTGGTCCAATTTTTATCGAAATCATCCAGCGTAAAAATAATCTCGGTTTTGGCGAAGGTAATTTTAAAGCCCTATTTGAATCGATTGAGCGTGATCAGGTGCGTCGCGGCGTACTCTAACAATCACCCAGTGATCCAACCTCAAAAAACCAGCATCGCGCTGGTTTTTTTTATTGCAGCACAACAATAAACCTCTACACTAGCACACTTAATTATCTACTCACTGGCCTAACGCTTTCATGTCAGAACATATTCTCATTGCGGTATTTTTACCGACCTTTTTTTTCGTCTCAATTACACCAGGTATGTGTATGACACTGGCCATGACTCTCGGTATGAGTATCGGTGTGCGCCGAACCTTATGGATGATGGTTGGTGAGCTAGCAGGCGTTGCCCTCGTGGCGATTGCCGCCGTAATGGGTGTCGCCAGTATGATGCTGAACTATCCACAACTCTTCGATATTTTAAAATGGGTCGGTGGGCTCTATCTTGGTTACATCGGCATTAGCATGTGGCGAGCCAAAGGGAAAATGGCCAACCTTGACAATACTTCCAGTCAGATCAGTAATCGAGCGCTAATAACTCAAGGCTTTGTCACCGCAATTGCTAATCCAAAAGGCTGGGCCTTTATGATCTCGCTGCTCCCCCCTTTTATCAGCGTTGACCAAGCGATTGCACCACAATTAATGGTATTACTGTCAATTATTATGATGACAGAGTTCTTCAGCATGCTTGCTTATGCGAGCGGCGGAAAAACCCTTAAACTGTTTTTAAGTCGAGGCGATAACATCAAGTGGATGAACCGTATAGCAGGGAGTTTAATGATCTGTGTTGGCTTATGGTTGGCGCTAGGTTAACGCAGAGTCTGTTAGTCGCCCTTTTTATACGGTAAGACTTTCCGCAATTGCGCCATATAATGGTTAATTTGCTGTCGCTCTTGTTGAGTAAAATCCTCAATAGCGACGCGAAAACCAGGATGCTTGATTTCATGTGCTGAGTAGGTTGCTACCGGTTCAAATCCACGCAAGACTTTATGCTCTCCTTGGGCGCCTGCATCAAATATCTGAACCCCATGGGTTATCGCATAATCAATCCCTTGGTAATAACAGGTTTCAAAATGCAGCCCATCCATCTCTACCAAGCTGCCCCAATAACGCCCATAAAGTGTGGTCGCTGAGGTAAAATAGAGGGCTGCGGCAATAGGAATAACGCCATGCGACGTTTGTTGCTCAACAATAAGCAACAAGATGGCATCCGCCATCGAAGCTAGCAATTGGCTGAAAAAAGCATGATTTAGGTATCCACTGTGACCAGAGCGTTTATCGTAGGTCGCTTGATAGCACGCCACAAAGTGCAGTAAGTCACTTTCTGTGACATCCTCACCCTTAACAAAGCGGAAACTCAACCCTTTATCGTCTAGCTGACGACGCTCTTTAAGGATATTTTTACGCTTGCGGCTACTCATGGTGGCAACAAAGTCATTGAAGTCACTATAACCACGATTGTGCCAATGAAATTGGGTACCGAGGCGCGTAAGGTGACTCGCCTTCCTGAACTTTTGCTGGGCCTCGCTATCATGAAATAGGTTATGCCAACCTGATGCACTTAGTTTATCAAGTAAGCCATCTAAATAGTGACTTAACTGCTGCAGTAACAGTGTTTGTTCCCCCACCTGCACACTTGGCGCGATGGCTATCCGCTTACCGCAAACGGGAGTAAATGGAATCGCGCTGACAAGTTTTGGATAGTAATCGAGCTGGTGTCGGGCATAAGCCTGCGCCCACGCCCAATCAAACACATATTCACCATAGGAGTGAGTCTTAAAGTACAAGGGCATTACTGCAACGCTTTGCCCTGCATGGGTCACTTTAACGTGCATAGGTTGCCATCCACTCGCCCCACCAACACAACCACTCACCTCAAGCGAGTGTAAAAAATCATAGCGGGTAAACGGGTTACTTTGCCCCATTAAGCTAGACCAAGCCTGCTTACCAATCTGCTCAATCTGATTAACGTATTGAAAACTAAATTCCACTGACACCCATAACTCCTTACGACAACACCTTGCTTTTAACAGCATTAATCGGCACATTTAGTAACAAATCAAGATACAAAGGAATGATTGTGCGCCCAATTAAGACCCTCATTATCGCCATATCGCTCTCTTTGCCGCTAATCTCAGGGCAATTTGTTCACGCTAACGAATCATCAATATACAGTAATAGTGCCACTGTCCAACCCATCTGGGCTAAACATGGCATGGTATCAAGCCAAGAAGCGCTGGCAACCCATGTTGGTGTCGATATTCTCAAACAAGGCGGTAATGCCGTCGATGCAGCCGTCGCGGTTGGTTTTGCTCTGGCCGTCACCCTGCCACGCGCAGGGAATTTGGGGGGGGGCGGTTTCATGCTCGTTCACCTCGCTAAGGAGCAACGAACCTTGGCTATCGACTATCGTGAAGTGGCGCCAGCCAGTGCCCATAAGAATATTTTTCTCGACGAAAATGGTGATCCGGTTGCAAAGCTGAGCCGAGAACATGGGCTCGCTGTTGGCGTACCTGGCACAGTAATGGGAATGGAGCTAGCGTTAAAACAGTATGGCACCATGACGATGTCGCAGGTCGTTGCCCCCGCCATTGAATTGGCCAAGAACGGCATTTTAGTGACCCCTGATTTAGCAACATCCTTAGCGGGACTTAAACGCAGAATCGCACAGTGGCCAAGTTCCAAGGCAATATTTTATCAAGCAGATGGCAGCAATTTTGCCATTGGAGACACCTTATTTCAGCCTGAGCTTGCTCACTCACTCTCTTTGATTAGTGAGCAAGGCAGCAAAGGGTTTTATACTGGCGACACGGCAGAAAAGATTGTGGCAGCGATTACTGAAGCGGGTGGCGTTATGACCCTCGATGATCTGGCACAATACAAGGTGATAGAGCGACAACCTATCAGCGGCCAATATCGAGGCTATCAAGTGGTCTCCATGCCACCGCCGTCATCAGGGGGGATTCATATTATCGAGATGCTCAATATGCTTGAGCCCTACCCGATTGAAAAATTGGGGCACAACAGTGCCGATACGCTTCACTTAATGGCTGAAGTGATGAAGCGGGCTTACAGCGATCGTAGCGAATATTTAGGCGATCCCGGCTTTGTTGACGTTCCCGTCAGTCAACTTATCAGTAAAACCTATGCCAACAGTCGTGCCAAAAGCATTAGCATTAACCGAGCGACACCCAGCAGTGAAATTGCACCTGGGAAAATTGCAGGTTATGAAAGCCCACAAACCACCCACTATTCTGTTGTAGACAAATGGGGGAATGCGGTAGCAAATACCTACACACTGAATTTCAGTTATGGCTCAGGGTTAGTCGCTAAGGGAACGGGGATTTTACTCAATAACGAGATGGATGATTTTTCAGTTAAAGCAGGTGTGCCAAATGGCTATGGCCTCATTGGTGGTGATGCCAATGCGGTGAAGGGAGGTAAACGTCCATTGAGCTCCATGAGCCCAACCATCGTAATGAAAGCGGGTAAACCCTTTATCGTCACAGGCAGTCCTGGGGGCTCGCGAATTATCAATACTACTCTACAGATTATTATGAATGTCATTGATCACAAGCTGAATATTGCAGAAGCCAGTTATGCCAGCCGTATACATCATCAGTGGTTACCGGATGAACTACGAGCCGAAAAGAGCCTTAATCGCGATACGATAAATTTGTTAGAAGCGAAGGGGCATAAAGTGAAGGTGAAAAATGCAATCGGCGCTACCCAATCTATCATGGTAACCGAAGAGGGTATCTTCGGCGCCTCTGATCCGCGAAGAGCTGGCAGCGAAACAGCGGGATATTAAATAATGATGTAGTGCAGAATAGATAGCGCAGCCATAAACTGCGCTAAATTCCACTATTTTGCTTGCACAGCCAACTCAACAAAGGCTGCGGTATACATTTTGAGATTAAGCATAAATTGTTCATGGGTGATAAATTCATGTTCACTATGACCTGTGTATTCAACCCCAGGCATGGCTGGGCCAAAACTAAGTGCATTAGGAAACAGTTTACTGTTCGTCGAGCCGCCAATCGCAACAGGTTGCGGGTTTTCTACGCCGGCGAAATGGCCAAATACTGACAATAGAGTATTCAGATGCGGTGCCTTATCCATTAACTTAGGTTCACCCCAATAGGTGTCGACATCAATAAGTTCAATATCGTTAGCCTGTTGCCAATTGCTTAATGCCTTAAATGTCTGTTCATCTAACGTTTGTGCTGTTTTACCTAAGGGTCTACGCAAATTAATGGTGACTTCAGTACCCTGCTCCACCGCTTTTATTACTGTCGGTGCAAGGCTCATTTGCCCCATAAAGGGATCACTGTAACCAATCTCGCCAAATTGCTCGGCGTAGAGCCCAAGACCAATCATCTGTGCGACAAATCGCTGAGTCAACGCCGCAGTGGTCGCAGGCCAATGATAACCTGCCAGCAGCATAGCCAGATGCGTGACAGCATTGACACCATCTTCGGGCGTTGAAGAGTGAGTAGACTTACCGTCAGCTAGAACAGTTAAGCTGTTGCCTTGTTGAATAAATTGGTATTGCACCCCTGGATGTTTTTCAGCACGGTGCTTAAGCAGGGTGACCAGTTTGGCATCTATATTGACGATTTCAGCCCTTGCTTGCTGGGGGATCTGGCTAGCAAATACACCACCCGTAAACTCGACCAGGCTAGCAGAACCTACCAGCGCATCAGCAACATTAGGAATAATAAACTTTATCTGGCTCCAGCCTTTCTCCGCTGTCACCACCGGATATTCTGCATCAATGGTGATGTTAATCTCTGCAGGGGTAAATGTGTCTAAAAACGCTTTCAGTGGATCCCAATCTGACTCTTCTGCCATATAAACCATTAATTCGATGCGTCTATTTAATTTAAGCCCGCGATCATTAATGGTCTTCATTGCATACATTGCGGTGACAATGGGCCCTTTATCATCTTCGGTGCCACGACCAATCAACAGCCCGGGCATGCTAATCTTATTCAGTTCGAAAGGATCAGTTTGCCACAGGGTTGCATCAGCAGGTTGCACATCACCGTGGGTAATAACGCCAAGCTTATCTTTACTTTCCCCAAGCCCAATCAGTACCACATAACCATGATCGGCGTAGTCTAACCCTAATGTTTCACTGAGGGCTTTTAATTCCCTTTTTAAGCCAATAAATTCAGGATTGGTATCGGGTGTCATGCCATCTACGGCAACCGTTTTGTAACGTACTAAACTTGCTAAACTTTTGACTGTTTCATTACCATATTGGCTCACGGCAAGCTCGGCCGTTTCTATCGCCAGAGTAGAGATGGGAGCATGGTTATGTTCAATTGTCGCTTTCGTCGCGGGGCTGATACAAATACTAAAAAAAGCTGTCAGCAAAGCTGCCTTTACAAGGCTAAAATGATGAGTAATCATAAAAGGATAGGTATTATTGTTAATGATTAATCGCCGCATATTGCCACAAAAAAGCCCTGTTAGAACTAAAAAACGACCAACTCACAACATTTGTTACAAACAAAAGACAAATTTGATGGCTTTCTCTGTAAGAACAATGATAATTAACCCGTTTAACGTCAGGCAAAATGCATTTTTGACGTGAGTGTTACACCAATATTGACCACACAATAGTGCAACAACAATGACTTGTTGCTATCGATTCCAAGCAAATAACCGGGGATTTTAGTATGAAGGGATTGACCCTTAAGCCACTTGTGTCAGCGATGGCACTGACCTTTGCGCTAGGCGCATGCAGTTCAAATACCGTTAGCAACGATGACAGCAACATTGCACCCAATGTGGTTGCACAGCAAATTATCGACAATAACGCGACCAACCCATTTTTTAAGCCTTATGACACTTATATGGGTATCCCCGATTTCGACAAGATTAAGCCTGAGCACTACCTTCCGGCATTCAAAGCCGGTATCGCCCAGCACAAAGCTGAGATCCAAGCGATTATTGATAATCCAGATGCGCCAACTTTCGCCAATACGATTGAAGCAATGGAGTTTTCAGGCGAATTAACCACCAAAGTTGCCAGCGTTTTTTATAATTTGACAGGCGCCGATACCAACGACGAACTACAGGCTATCTCGAAAGAGGTCTCACCAATGCTTTCTTCAGCTGGTGATGATGTTCTGCTTAACGACAAACTGTTTCAGCGCGTTAAAACTGTTTATAACCAAAAAGAAAGTTTAGGTCTAAGCGTTGCCCAGCATAAATTACTTGAAGATACGTACAAATCATTCACCCGTGGCGGCGCTAACTTAAGCGAAGCTGACAAAGTGAAGTTACGCGCACTCAATGAAAAAATTGGTAAATTAAGCCTTGAATTTGGCGACAACCTATTGGCCGAAACTAATGCCTTTGAGCTGGTAGTTGAGCGTGAATCTGACCTCGCCGGATTGCCACAAGATGTGATTAATACTGCAGCCCAAACTGCCACAAAACGTGGTCATGAAGGCAAATGGGTATTTACCACCCAACGTCCTTCTATTACGCCGTTTTTGACCTATGCCGATAATCGTGATCTACGTGAAAAAATTTACAAAGGTTATATTGAGCGCGGTAACAACAATAACGCCAATGACAACAAGAAAATATTGGCTGAGATGGCAGCACTTCGCGCAGAGCGTGCTCAACTCATGGGCTATAAAACCCACGCCCATTTCGTCCTCGAAGAGCGTACAGCCAAAACACCAGAAAATGTTTATCAGCTGCTAAACAAAGTATGGCCAGCAGCACTGGGTCAAGCCAAGGCTGAAGTGGCAGATATGCAAGCGCTTATCGATTCTGAAGGTGGCGACTTTAAACTCGCAGCGTGGGATTGGTGGTACTATTCAGATAAGATCCGTGTAGCTAAATATAGCTTTAACGAGCAGCAAACACGCCCTTACTTCTCATTAGAAAACACCCTTAAAGGCGTATTCTATACCGCTAATCGTCTGTACGGCATCACGGTAAAAGAGCGCACCGATCTACCTAAGTACAATGATGAAGTGCGTACCTGGGAAGTCTTTGATAAAGATGGGTCATTGATGGCTATCTTTATGGGCGACTACTATGTGCGTGACAGTAAGCGCGGTGGCGCTTGGATGAATGCCTACCGTCAGCAATACAACATGAACGGTGTAGACTCTACGCCTATCATCGTAAACGTACTAAACTACCCTCGTCCTGTGGGTGATGAGCCCTCTTTGTTAACCTTTGATGAAGCCAGCACCCTATTCCATGAATTCGGCCATGCACTGCACGGCATGTTATCTGATGTCGAATACCGCTCACAGGCGGGAACATCTGTACCGCGCGATTATGTGGAGTTCCCATCGCAAGTGATGGAAAACTGGATGACTCAGCCGGAAGTATTAGCGCAGTTTGCCAAACACTACAAAACAGGTGAAGTGATTCCACAAGCATTAGTGAAAAAGATCCAAGCTGCCAGCAAGTTTAATCAAGGCTTTGCCACGGTTGAATATATGGCTGCGACTAAGCTGGACCTTGATTGGCACACATTGACTGACTTCACGCCAAAAGATGCAGCACAGTTTGAAGCTGATTCTTTGAATAAGATGGGATTAATTGGTGAAATTGCACCGCGTTACCGCAGTACCTACTTCTCACACATCTTTGCTGGTGGGTACTCTGCCGGTTACTACAGCTACCTGTGGTCAGATATTTTGGGGGCTGACGCATTTGAAGCCTTTAAAGAGAATGGTATTTTCGATAAAGCAACCGCAGATGCCTTTAGAAACAATATACTATCTCAAGGTGGCAGTGAAGATCCTATGCTACTTTACAAGCAATTCCGCGGTAAAGAAGCAGGCATCGAGCCGCTACTAAGAAGCCGAGGCCTTTTGTCTAAATAGGCTCAGATTAGTCACTCAAAGCGCGCTTTATAGCGCGCTTTTTTTATCCCTATTTCGCACAAACTCTCGCTTACGCCCACTATTTGACCACACTAATGATATTGTCTAATTGTTAATCGATGTTACAAAATGATACATGCAAACTCTGGGGTTCGTCACAATTATCAAACAATGAGACGCTATAATCGGCAACCGTTAATAGACAATTATACTCAAAATAGCGCTATTAGCAGTTTAAGAGGTCTTTAGTTACCTCTTGGGGTCTAAACAAAAAAGAGAATGGATATGTTAAATAAAAAAGTTTTAGCAGTTGTTATCGCATCATCACTCGGCTTAGCGGCATGTGGATCAGACAATAATGACGACAACACCACGGCAGTTCAGGTTGATCTACGCATTTTAGAAACCAGTGACCTGCACACTAATATCATGGATTACGATTACTACAAATCGAAATACGACCCAACCATCGGCTTAGCCAGAACCGCAAGCCTAATAAAACAAAAAGGCAGCGACGTCAGTAATTTCGTTCTTGTGGACAACGGCGACTTACTTCAAGGTAGCCCTATGGGTGACTATGTTGCCAATAATTTCAAACGTGACAACACCATAGGTGGTACTCACCCAGCCTACAAAGCCATGAATACCTTAGGCTACTCTGTGGGCAATATCGGCAATCATGAGTTTAACTATGGCTTAGATTTCCTAAGCGAAGCAATTGCTGGTGCAAATTTCCCTTATATTAACGCCAACGTATTGTGTGAAGCTGATTGTTGGGAAGGTAAAGAGAAAGGCGACAACCTATTTACACCTTATCTCATTGAAGAAAAAGTGGTCATCGACAGCAATGGCGACCAACAGATTGTTAAGATCGGCTACATCGGCTTTGTGCCACCGCAAATTTTGCTGTGGGACAAGCAAAATCTTTCAGGCAAAGTCTCGGTAATGGGTATTGTCGAAGCGGCAGAAAAATTTGTGCCTATGATGAAAGAGCAAGGCGCTGATGTTATCGTCGCTATCCCTCATTCAGGGGTAGGTTCACCAACCAACCCAGTTGATGTTAACGATGAGAATGCTACCTATGCACTGTCACTCGTAGATGGCATTGACGCCATTACTTTTGGCCATAGTCACTCTGTTTTCCCATCTGCAACCTTTGATGGTTTGGCTAATGCCGATCTCGATAAGGGCACTATTAACGGCGTCGCTGCTGTAATGCCTGGCCGCTGGGGTGACAACCTAGGCGTTGTAGATATCAAGCTTGAAATGAAAGATGGCAAGTGGATGGTTATCGACCGCTCCGCAAAAGCTGAACCTATCTATGACAAAAGTGCCGAACAACCTGAATTAGTTCAGGCCGATAATGGTATTCGTGATGCTGTCGCTATGGATCACGCCAACACGCTCGCTTATGTCGACCAACCTATTGGTAAGGCATCGGCTGACATGTATAGCTTCCTCACTTTAGTGCAAGACGATCCAAGCGTGCAAATTGTCTCTAATGCCCAAATTGAAAAAGTGAAGCAAAATCTGACTGACGCACTAAAAGACATTCCAGTACTTAGCGCCTCTGCGCCGTTTAAAGCGGGCGGACGTCATAGCACGGCGGCTGACGCAGACAGTTACGTACAAGTGCCTGCTGGTGATTTAACTTATAAAAACGCCGCCGATCTTTATCTTTACCCAAACACTATGGTTGCCGTAAAAGTGACCGGTGCTCAGGTAAAAGATTGGCTAGAATGCAGTGCCAACCAATTTAATCAAATTGCACCAAATAGCACAGAGCCACAATATCTGATTAACTGGGACACACATCGTACCTACAATTTCGATGTGATTGATGGCGTTACCTACAAAATTGATGTTACCCAGCCAACTAAGTTCGATGGCAACTGTAAAGTGGTTAATGCTGATGCAAACCGTATTGTCGGTTTAAGTTTCCAAGAGGAAGATGGCACCATCATTACTGGTGAAGCGCTTGCGACCAAAGAGTTCATTATTGCATCAAATAACTACCGCGCATTTGGCGGTAAGTTTGCGGGCACAGGTTCTGATTATGTCGTCATGGAATTGCCTGATAGCAACCGTGAAGCTCTGGCTGAGTACATCACTGTAGAAACTGAAGCTAATGGCGAAGTTAATCCCGCTGCCGATAACAACTGGGACTTCGTGACGATTAACACCGCCACGAAACTTGATGTTCGTTTTGAAACTCAAGACAGTGAACTGGCAGATAAATTTATTGCTGAACAACAGTTACGTAAGCTCACTAAGCGTAGTGATCTTACCGATGAGTTTGGCTTTGCGATTTACAACATCGATCTCACTACTGAGCCTGCGGCAAAGTAACGCTGTAACACCTGTGAAAAGGCTCCTTTAGGAGCCTTTTTTATTATCCGCCATCACTTTTTATTGAGGCCTGTGGCACATTAGGGTTAAATAAAGGACAAATAACAACAATAAGCACCAATTTACCTATGAGTGACATTCAACAGCTTCCCTTTTCGCAATCATGCGAAAACAATAAACAGGCAATTTTACCTCAACTGCAATCCCTTTTTTCAACCACTAAACGCGTATTAGAAGTTGGCAGCGGTACGGGCCAACATGCTGTGTACTTTGCCAAACACCTGCCCCAACTTATTTGGCTACCTAGCGATCAAGTGCAATATATTGAGCCGCTGTCGCTGCGCATTGAATTAGAAGGATCGAACAATATTGCACAACCAATAGCATTAGAAGTCACTCAACCCTGGTCATTGGATCCCAACGCCGTTGACGCCATATTCAGCGCCAATACTTTGCATATCATGAGCGAAACAATGGTCGAAGCCTTTTTTGACGGCGTTAAGCAGCATCTTGAGCGCAACGGTCTCCTGTGTATTTACGGTCCGTTTAATTACAACAACCAATATACCAGTGACAGTAATCGCCAGTTCGACATCTGGTTAAAGCATAGAAATGTTAACAGTGGAATACGAGAGTTTGAGTGGGTCAGAGAACTCGCCCACTCAGCTAGCTTAAATTTACTGTCAGATATCGACATGCCCGCCAACAATCGGCTGCTTTCGTTTAAGAAAACATAGAGCCTCTAACAACATTGTCACCGCTCTGAAGGCTGAGGTGCCATTATTCTGCAAGCGTTAGAAATCGTCTTCACACAGCCCAATTAATTGCAAACTTGCACTTTCAACTTGCTTGCGCAAACTGCGTGTTTGCACCGCCCAGTAATTCATATAAAACTCTGCAGTAGTGAGTTTAGCGCGATAAAAGGTTTCATTCTCAACACCCTCTTCCAGTGCTTGCAAAGCCACTGCCGCCGTTCTAGCCCACATCCAAGCTAATGCAGTAATGCCAAAGATCTGCATATAGGGCATAGAAGCTGCACCGATAATATCAGGGTTTGTCGCGGCCTGACTTGAGATAAAACCAGTGGCTTTTTCTAGATCAGTAGAAGCATCCATCAGAGGTAACAAGTAGGGTTTCATTGCTTCATTGTTAATATGCTCAGCGATAAATGGTTTAACCATATCTGACCATAACGTCAACGCCTCACCACGGTCAGACAGCAGCTTACGGCCGACTAAATCTAATGCCTGTACCCCGTTGGTTCCCTCATAGATCATCGCGATACGGCTATCTCGAACAAACTGTTCCATGCCCCATTCATGAATATAACCATGACCACCAAATACCTGTTGAGCATCTACACACGCATTAAATCCTCTATCGGTGATAAACCCTTTTACAATCGGGGTAAACAGGGCTGCCAATTTTGCAGCTTGTTTCTTCTGACCCGAGTCAAGGTGGCGATGGGACTCATCAAGCCATAAGGCTTGCTGACCAACCAATGCCCGAGCCCCTTCATTAAAGGCTTTTTGTGCCATCAACATCCGACGTACATCACCATGCACAATGATGGGATCTGCAGGAGACGCAGGAGCTTTAACACCACTTAGCGCACGGCCTTGAAGGCGGTCTTTTGCATAGGCCAATGCATTTTGATAGGCAATCTCTGATACACCAAGACCTTGAACGCCCACCCCAAGGCGGGCTTCATTCATCATGGTGAACATCGCTCGCAGTCCTTGGTGCGGCTCTCCTACTAATTCACCCAGTGCGCCATCAAATACCATGACACATGTCGAGTTACCATGGATGCCCATTTTGTGCTCTAACGCCGTAGCCTCAACCCCATTTCTACAACCTAGACTTGCATCATCATTAACCAAGTATTTAGGCACTGCAAAAAGCGATATGCCCTTCACCCCCTCTGGCGCATCAGGCAAACGCGCTAGCACTAGATGAACAATATTTTCGGTCAGATCATGGTCGCCAGATGAGATAAATATCTTTTCACCACTTACGGCGTAATTTCCCTCCCCAACGGGTACAGCTTTAGTGCGTAGCAGCGCAAGATCGGTTCCCGCATGAGACTCAGTCAGGTTCATAGTACCCGTCCACTCGCCGGAGACCAGCTTCTCAAGATATTTCTGCTTGAGCGCATCGCTGCCGTGGGCATGAATCGCTGCATAGGCACCGTGGGTTAGCCCCGGATACATAGCAAACGCCATGTTGGTGGCAGTTTTCATCTCTGTGGCAAAAATCCCCACGACTTCAGGTAAGCCTTGGCCGCCATAGATAGGATCACTGGTTAACGTTGCCCAACCATTTTCAACATACTGCTGATAGGCGGCTTTGAAACCAGTAGGCGTTTTTACCTCTCCCTCAACAATTTTGCATCCCTCTACGTCACCACTACCATTGAGCGGTAACATCACGTCAGTGGTAAATTCAGCGACACCTTGCAATATCGCATCGGCAAGTTCAGCATCAATCTCTTCAAATCCTTGAAGGTCGTCACGCTGATAGATGTTAAGAAGTTCATTTAAGACAAATTGATAATCTCGTAGGGGAGCTTGATAGATAGGCATTCCATAATCCTTTTTATTATTTGAATAACTATTTAACTGGGTAGAAATTAGGGTGAAACAAAAACTGCTCTGACCACTGTAACCAAGTACGCACAAAAATGCAGCACAAAAGTACCTTGTTTTCCGCTAAGAACAGGGAAACCGCAAAATCAACCAAACCGATACTTATGCTTTTACACAAAAATCTGTAAAGTAGACAAAAATATTCCGGTCATTGGCCAGCATTCAGGAATGAGGATTAGCGCATGGGTTCTGTCACCACCAAACAACATCCAAATGGTTTAGAGTATGTCGATATTGACACCTCGCTATGTAAAGCGAGAATATTTATGCAAGGTGCGCAGATAGATCACTTCCAACCTGTGGGTAAACCGCCACTATTATGGGTATCGCCCGCCGATGATTATCAGCCAGGTAATGGTATTCGTGGCGGGATCCCAGTTTGTTGGCCTTGGTTTGGTATGAGTGAAACACCTGATTGGCCACAACATGGATTTGCTCGGACTCGCATCTGGTCACTCGACTCTGTACAGATGAAAAATCAAGCTGTAGAGCTCAAGTTCAGTCTTACCATAAGTGAAGAGGACCAGCTCTATTGGCCTCACAATACAAAAGTCGAGTTAATCTTTAACCTGACTGACTCCTTAAAAGTAAGCCTAGTGAACACCAATCTCGCTGACTACCCGGTGAGTCTTACCCAAGCTTTACACACCTATTTTCCAATTGAGGATATTCATCAGCTCAAGGCAACGGGTTTTGCAGGATCAAAGTATATTGAATTTGGCGAAGGTCCGTTCTCACAAGATGGAGATGAAGTCGTCTTTAACAAAGAGACTGATCGCGTCTACACCCAATTAGGTGAAGTACAGCAACTTAATACCCCGCAGGGTATAATTAACGTGCACCGAGAAAACAGTCAATCAGCCGTATTATGGAACCCTTGGATAGACAAATCTCAACGCTTATCACGTTTTAATAGCGACGACTACCTCACCATGGTGTGCCATGAAGCCGCTAATGTCCTAGAAGATAAGGTCACGCTAGCACCAAGCAGCTCCCACACCTTAACAACCGTCATTAGCTGGGCCAAATAATCCAAAAAATGGGCGCACTGAACGCAACTGAAGGCCTCATGACGAGGCCTTTTCTTTCAATATTTACTTCGTCGATGCGCCGTCTAGCATCACCACAACACTGATCGTCCCTTCAGGACTAAAGCCATTAGTTCTCACCTGCATTGAATGATAGAATTCACGCTACAGGATGGAACTTCTCAAGAGATAGGGATAGATGCGGCAGGGCTTTTCTAACGTGACTCAACGCTTAATGTTAATAACAGTGCTATTTTTTATCACTGTTGGCATCGCGAGCAGCCTTCTGATTGCCAATATGAGCTATCTGACCCAAGCAGTTGCTAATCGTTATCTTATGCCTCAAGGCAGCCAAGTCACTGCCATCACGCTCTCTTTATCGTCCCTAAGTCATTTGCGCATTGACACGCTGTCCCTCGACGTTAACGACAGCCAAATTCATATTGACGGCCTGCAGTTAACACTGGCGAAAAAACCATCTTGGCTAGATATGGGTCTAAAAGATATCGAAACCATTGCACTAGGTAATATCTCAGTTGCATTAAACCCGACACTGTTAAACCCGCAATCGGCACAAGATTCAAGCAGTGGGCCGACCCTGTCGTTAGATCTCAACCATCTACCACAAATCGCTATCGGCCCAACCCATTTTGAGGTCAAAGAAATCAACACTATGGATTTCAGCCTGGATATGGACTACCTAAATTTGGACGACCAAGGGAGGGTGACCAGCGCACTCAGTCACCAAGGACAGCTTTTATTGGCGTTTGAGGTTAGTCTCAATCCCAATCAATGGGCGTTAAACAGCACGCTATCTCTTGAGAGACTGCAAGGGCTGCTCAATCAAATCGCTCAACTCCCCACTGTTAACCCTGTAGGTCCGCTGGGACCACTGATCGCACTAAAGGAAACGGTTGAACGTCACCACCTGGCATTAACTGGCGATCTTGCCACGTCTGCCACATTAGATATCTCCACCGCTCAATTAACCTCTACCCACCAGCTGTCAAACCTCTCTATGTCAGTGGACAAGATTGCTGGCACGTCACTGCAAACGCCACTAGACTTGCAACCTCAATCAGCACATCCCCAAGCCGAAGGCCCCATCAGCTTTACACTTAATGGGCCCATCACTGACCTAACCTTGGCGCTACAACCTCTGTCGCTGCAACTAGCGCTATCTGAAGAGCAGTACCAAGGCTTGCTCAGACCATTAGATGAAACTGGCCTGCATGGCCTATTTCAACGCATAAAAGATGCTCAACAAGCGACAGAATTTACGGGGTCTTCATCGCTTAATATTCACCTAGCACTACAATCGCCGCTTCTCTATCGAATGGCTAACGCCCAGTTGACGCTCGGCAGCGCCATTGCCGAGGTCACATTAGCTGATTTTTCGCTAAGTGCTGAGCTAACCGATAGCCGCTATGTCCATACGCACAATAGCCGTCATGCAAATAGCCAGTGGTCATTAAACCTCAAACAGGGAGCACCGCTATGTCTGTCCGCGCTTGATAGCGGTCAATTCAATACCCAGCCGACCTGCAATAATCAAGATGACGCCTTTAATCTGGCGCAGCTCAAACTTGCCACTCATGGGGAATTGATATTCACTGGAGGTCTTAACAACCTAGGTCAACCCACATCGGCAATGTACGCGCTAACCATAGCGCCAGGCAGCGAACTTAAACTCCAGTCACCCGCTTACCAGCGGCCGAACATCGCGGTGACCGCTCAACAAATCTCCCTGCAGCTTATGCAAGCAACTCGACTGACCGTAACTGAATCACTAACCGCAGAGGTCGGTGAACTGCTTGTAATCCTTGAAGGTAATCAATTTGAGTTTGGTCGGCCCATATCGCCACTAGGCAGTGATAACCGTCATGGAGGATCTTCCAGTCAATCCGATTTTCAATCAATACTCACTAGCCAACTGAGTACTATGCAGTTTGCTGGCGCATCGCTTACCATGGGTCTACAGGGCGTTGAGCAACTGTCGATACTCCCTATGACGATGACGACCAAATCACCGCATTTACTCAGCCGGAATGCACTGACACCAAAAGATGATAGCCTACGCAGCGATACAGTGACTTTTCAAAGCACAAATGAATTCAGATTTGCTAACCGTTATAGAGACCAACAACCGCCACAGTTTAGCTTCCCAGAAATGCGTGTTGTGGCCAGTAATACCTCAATCTATCGGCACACAACCAATAGCGAAAATCAGCCGAGAGAAACGGAACTGCAGCTAGATAGCGCATCGATGCATAGCCAAGGCTTTTCACTCAACTCGATAAAAGATGACTCTGACGCCCAGCAAGCTAAACATGTCATCACAGCGTTGCTCCATCAACCGGGGCAAACCTCGCTAACCTATCAGCTCGATAATGTTACCGCCACCGAGCACTATAAAAAGCGCAATAAACAGAAAAATCGCAAGACTCTGAGTTTAACCGGTGCAACCTTGTCACAAGAATTGAGTTGGCGACCAGCCAATGAGCAATTTAGGCTTAGTACCACTGAACAGTGGCAGGCCGATACCCTTCAATTCAATAGCGCTCATCAATTAACTTTTTCCAGCAAGGAGACGGTGGCGCTGTTGGATGGTCAACTATCATTCAATAGCGATATTAACCAACTACTTACCCAGTCTAACATTTGGTTTGCAACCCAATTACCAGCCGACTTAATTGGCGATATGAGCATCACCAGCGACTATCAACTGAGATGGCAGCAAAGCGGCCTCGCACTTGCTATGAAGGTGACGCCCAAGGTTGAGATAAGCCAGGGGTCAATCAATAATTTTCCATTAGAACAAGCAAGTTTTAGTGGAGATTGCAGTCTTTCTAGTCGCGATTTACTCGGCAATATTACGCGGCTTGGCTGTGATGCACTGCAGCTGAAGGTTGCCGCGTTTAATCCAGGGGTCCTATTAACCGATCTAGAAGCCACTACACAGATCTCACTGGAGGGTTCAGCGTTCAAGGCAAATAAAGGTGCATTAGCACAGAGCAATTATGCCGTGACACCACAAATTGATTACTCCCCGATTTCCCCGCTAAGAAAAGCGCAGATCGATATTAAAGCGCACGCCAACACATTAGGCGGCAGCGTACTCCTGCCTAAGTTCAATCTCAATTTGAACGGAGGATCAGAAGCCTATCTGGTGCTACAAGCGATAGACCTGCAAGCCTTATTAGCCATTCAACCACAAGTCGGTATCTATGCCGATGGTTTTTTTGATGGCGTACTGCCAGTTGAACTAACAAACGGTCAAGTATCGATAGAAGGCGGCCGGCTTGCCGCAAGAGCGCCTGGTGGCTTGATTAAGGTCGAGAACAACCCTGCCGTGTTACAGATGCGCCTGTCACAACCCTACCTGGATTTTGCTTTTGCCGCCTTGGAAGAGCTCAATTACAGCGAATTATCCAGCTCCTTTGATATGCAATCAAATGGTGATGCGCAGCTTATGGTCAATGTAAAAGGTCGAGCAAAAGATATTGAACGCCCGATTCACTTGAACTACTCTCAAGAGGAAAACATGCTACAACTACTTCAAAGTTTACAAATTGGTGATCGGTTGCAAACTCAAATCGAAGAAGAGATGGCTAGCCAATAACACTGTTCAGCTAACAGTCATATTCGCCCTGTTACGCTATCAATCATAGCGATAGCAGCAATCCTGTTTAGCAGATAAAAGGAACTATCCGTGAAGAGACTACCCAAATGGCCCTATGCAGTTATCATACTACTGCCTGTCGTCACCCTGTTTGGCTGTACGCCAACCGTGAAGATTGAGCCACCCGATAAACCTATCGTCATTAATCTCAATGTTAAAATTGAGCATGAAATTAAGATTAAAGTCGATAAAGAACTCGACGCACTGCTTAATAATGACGAACTATTTTAAACCGACATAGGTATAAGGAGATAAAAATGAAACGTAAACTACTTGTACTCGCGGCAGGTTTATTGCTCAGTATTAATGCCTTTGCGATCTCGCTTCAAGATGCTAAAAGCCAAGGTTTAGTCGGTGAGCAAACCAACGGTTATCTTGGACTCGTGGTCAACAGTGGTGTGAGCAGTGATTTAGCCACAACCGTAAATGCTAAACGTAAAGCCCACTATCAGAAGATCGCCACTAAGAATGGTATTAGTATTGAGGATGTCGCCAAGTTAGCAGCCGAGAAGGCAATAGCGGCGACTAAAAAAGGCCACTATATCCAAACTAAAGACGGTAAATGGGTCAAAAAGTAGTAAGTTAATCGCGCTGCGCAGTCAAGGTATTGGCTGCGCCAGCGGCGTATCTAGCTTATTGGTCGCGGTTAATGCATGCTTTGTGGCTTCACCACTAATAGGTCGCAATTAATTCTGTCAATCACTAGCTCTGCGATATTGCCGCACATGTTATTGAGCAATCCTTGATGACCAAAGTCGCCCACTATCACCAGTTCAGAATCTACCTCCTTAGCGACAGATTCTATAGCATCTTCAGGCAAGGCTTTAGCCACATGAAGCAACAAATTGTTATCATTACCACCCCTTGAGTCTAAATGATACTGGCTCAAACAGTTTGAGAGTTTTTCTATGTGGTGCTGCTGATTGGTCCTCTGGTCATTTTCAAGATGAAAAGAGATGCTGGGGTTATCGCCATAAAAGCAATCGATTAAGTGACAGTCTCCTTGTAGCAAGTGACTAAAGTGGGCTGAGGTTTGCAATACAGTACTGTTTAAGGATTTGTGGTCTTCATCTTCACAGCAAGGCTCCACGAAGGACAAAATATGCCCACCTGGCTGCCAAGGATGATCTTTTACCACGAAAACCGGTTGGTCAGACTCTCGCACTAAACGTAAATCCAGTGGTTTAATAGTCAACCAGTCCCACATCTTATGCCGCGATGCGGATACCACCACAGCATCGACCTTAAAATCTAAACAAAATTGCAGTACGTCATCGCTGCTATGGCAACTGATTGATGCCATCGAAATGTTGATGCCAGTGTGTGCTGCCTTTTTGGTAAACTCATGCAAACAATAGTGCTTCTCTTCTAATGTCGAAGGTTTGCCTATCTCCGTTTTCACCTCAAAGGCATCAAGCAAACGGTTCACCGTGTTGCCATGCTCCAGCAACATAACAATCACAGCCGCATGATTCTTTCCCGCAATATAAGCTGCTCGAGAGATCCCTTTTAGGGTAAAGTCATGTTCATCGACCACAACCAAAATCCGCTGATAGCTGTCCATTACTATTCACCTCATCTTGAGTAACGCATTAATTGTAGTCAAGTCGGACGTAGAAGAGCGTCAGCGAATCCGTATAAACAGGGTAATAATAGGCAAACGCATGATAATAGAAATGATTATTGTTAAGACTGTTTTTGACTTAAAACAGGCTGTTTAGCCCGTTTTGTTTAGGGAGGTAATTAATCGCATTCAAACAAACACTTACCAAAAATTGGATGTACACCCACCCTCAACGCATAGCAGTCAACTGAAATTAAAGATAAAAAATATTGTTTACAACCGGCTGGCCGACAGCATTAAAACAACAAGCATTCTTTATTACGTTTAAACAATCCCCCATCATTGGATAATGGTCATCCTACCACCGTAACAAAGCTTACAACGCAACAGCGCTTAGATAGGATTAAAATCTTTATCCAACATCTGACTTAGCAACAATTTTCCCGCCGGATCAACGCGAAATTCTCCATATTTAGATAACGCAAACTCATCGGCTCTGCCCTCCTCAAAGAAAAACGCATTACTGGCAAGTTTCACTTGACCTGCTCGCACCCGATATTGAATGAGTCGTTGATCTGTCTGTAATGTTTCTCCTTGGTAGAGCCCAACAAATTGCGCCACACCTTGGTTAGCAATGTTGATAACAAATAGCCCGTCTTCATTTTCCTCTTTGACAGTCTGACGAAGGCTAGCCGCTATGCGGTAATTAAGCGCCATATAATCCCCTTGCATTAATGAGCGAGGATCAACTGGAGCAAGTTCAAAAATCACCACATCGCCACCGGCCAATAACTGTTCCTGTTGGTAAATATTGACATTTATCAGCGCGAGTATCGTCAAAGCTGTTACCACCACCCATACGGATGCATAATCTAATTTCAATGATTTATTCACCTTCATGGTATTTGACCTCACTCCCTGTACTTTCCCGCTCTGCTGTTTCGCTCACACCCATAGCAAATCTGAGGGCTACCAGCAGCAAGCCGCTCGCCATTAACCACAACGACTTATCAAACAGATCCATATGTAGCGAGTAATAATAAAGGCCGATAAAAGCGACTAAGCCACACACAGAAAGCACCACCAACTTAAGCTCGTTATAAAAATAGCCTAACAGCAACATTAATATTGCAGCGCTGACTCCACTCATCACAATGGAAAGCAGACTAATAAATATCGCAACCAAGATAGTGGTAAACTTGGCTCTCGCTAACATCGCCCCATTACTTTTAGCATGAGTATTGAGCTGATTGAAGACTTGTCCAATAAGCCAAAGCGCCGACAACAAGATCATGGTGATGGCCATATATTGGCTCATCGCTGCATCAAACGTCATCAACACCTTGGGCAGATTCATCATTTGCCCCATCTCAGTCATGGAGAAGTTTGCCATCAACAAATTAATCCCAACCGCATACCCTAATACCCTAAGGCGTTGATAATGCTGAGGCCAGCGGTAGACGCTCGGCCAGATAAGCATAAGTAAAACCACTAGCAGTGGCAGTACTAGCACCGTCCACTGATTAATGACTAAAATGGCTAACAGACTCGGCACCATGCATAGTGCCGCTACAAATTGATTAATCTTATGAGGAATCACCAGCCAGTGTAGGGCAAACACTAACAGATAGATTAAGGCGATCAGCGTATCATCAAAGGCATTTAAACGCTCATATATCCCCCAAAGCAGCATCAGTTGGCCACAAAGGCTGAAGGCAAACACCATCTGTAATACAAACTCTTGACGATTAGCGCCAAAACGGTAATAAGCTAAACACCCTAAACACAACAACGTCCCAAGGCTAATAAACGACTCAGTGATGTCGGCAACAGATGAAGCACTCGCCAGCACAAAGGCCAATAGAAAAAGTGCCGCTATCCAGCCGCCAAGCATTTGCGCCCCAATGATATACCAAGGTACCGACAACTCTGTTTCGGGTAACGTGTCGCCATTGAGTAGCCCTTGATTTGACAAGCTCTGCCATAATTTGCGCTGGGTGATATTATGGCTCATGGCGGGTTACCTCAGTGTCAACACAGGCCATCTCAATGAACAGTTTCTGCAATTGCTTTAGCCAAATTAAACAGCCGCTGGTTAACCCCACGACCACCATCGCTAGCATAAAAAAGCCACCGACGGGATCGTTTGAATCTAATAACCCTCTGGATAATAAACCAATTATCACAGCACTAAGGCTGGTCAACACCAACGTCAGTGGATATAAGGTGGGCAAGCGGTAACGATACCAGCCAAACACGCCCGCCATAGTCAGTAGATAAAACAGGCCCAAGCAAGCAAACCTAAGATTAAATTTGAATTCAAAAACAACCCAAATCATCATCCACGTTAAACCAAATACCGAGACAAATAGTGCCGTTGTTTCGACACTCGGACTGCAAAAATGTGACTGACCTGCCCATTTAACCCGCCTCAACGCAGTAAATACGCCATGCATCACTAAATTACACCAAGCAAACACAGCGATTTGCTCGATATCTTCAAATATAAAACTAAACATGCCGGAGAAAGTACGGAAATAGAGCACTAAGCTAACATTGAGTAACACAAGGACGAGTAACCATAACAGGTCAAACCCTGCGATGATGGCAAAAGGTAAAATCAGTAACGCCCACGTAGCAAACAACTGCCAGGGATCGGCGCCAGTTTGATAGGTCTGTCCCACTAACGCCAATAATGCTCCCACCATGATACTGGCACCCAATAACATTGCGTTAGCCAGTGTCCAGCCATAATGGTTTTCCACACGCTTTGGTGTCGTTTGCTTTCGCTGTTGTCGATTGAACAGATAGAAGCCAACAATAAACAGTAACAATAGCGATTCAACCAAGGCAAATTTGGTCAAGTTAGTTAAGGCGTTCCAGTTAAACGCCATAAAAAAAATCACCCCAGCGCTCAGCAATAGTACGCCAAGATAAAGTAATAAATAACCGATTAGCTTACGCCATTGCTGAATACTTGGGTGTGGCGATGCCACTGACATCGCGGCTTTGAAATCGTTTGGGCTAATGTGACCGTGGCTAAACCAGTGCCAAACGTCCGAGCGTTGTTTATTTATCATCCCTTATCCTTGGAAATAGCGTTGTTGCTTGCCGCTAAGCGAGCTTTATCACGTCTGGATGTTGAATACTTGCCGATTCATGGTAAATATCGGCCAAATATTGAGCCAACTCAGCTTCAACAAGCAAATGGGCGATCACGACATCAGTCACAGGACGGCGCATACCTAATCCTGACTCAATCGCTAACATCCATCCCCGATCACGGCGCGTTATAATCATTGTGGTACCAAATACATCAAACTTCGCCACATCTTCCTCGCTTAATCAGCCATCAATCCATAATAGAAAAACTACTGGCCAGATAGCAATTAAAACTTTTTTGTGCACAACCACCAATCCCTCAACGCCACGCAGTGAGTCAGTTCACAGCTTGCAGATAAAATGAATTAGTAAGCGCTACAGTAAAGACAAAACCGGTAAAATGACGTTATCGCGCATAGGCAACGTCTACTACTCGCCCTCCCTGCTAAATGCGACTCCCTTTTACTTTGCACCGGAGTGCTAATGATTGCTATCGAACTCTTTATTGTACTTGCCTTTATCTATCTCGGCGCTCGAATGGGTGGCATTGGTATAGGGTTAGCTGGCGGCGCTGGCGTACTGGTTCTGTCACTATTTCTGGGCGTCGATACGGGACACATTCCTGTCGACGTGATCCTGATTATCATGTCGGTTATTGCTGCTATTTCGGCATTGCAAGTCGCTGGCGGCCTTGATTGGCTTGTACAGTTAGCAGAGAATTTTTTACGCAAGAACCCTAAGCAGATCACCTTTTATGCCCCTATGGTCACCTATTTGATGACACTGCTTGCTGGTACGGGACACACAGCTTTTTCTACCTTGCCGGTTATTGCCGAAGTGGCAAAAGAGCAAGGTGTTAGGCCGTCCCGTCCTCTCTCAATCTCTGTGGTCGCCTCCCAGGTCGCCATTACGGCATCGCCTATATCTGCGGCAGTAGTGTTCTTTTCTGGTATTTTGGAAAATCATGGCGTGAGTTACCTAACACTGCTGTCTATCGCCATACCATCAACATTTATGGCTTGTATGGCCGGTGCCTTTGTCGCCAATTTTATCGGCTGTGAACTTAAAGAAGACCCGGTTTATCAACAACGTCTCGCCCAAGGGTTAGTCACAACGAATGCGGTCACGAGTCGTCACATCCTACCCTCTGCGAAACTGGCCACCGCAATCTTTGTTGTCGCGATTATTAGTGTGGTGGTTTACGCTACACTCATTTCCGACTCAGTAGCATTGATTACCCATCCAAGCTTGAGCCGTAATGACGCCATTATGGTCTTTATGCTGACTGCCGCCACCGCTATCGTCACCCTAACCAAAATTGATGCAAGCAAGATCCCTGATGCAGCCACATTCAAATCGGGCATGAGCGCTTGTATCTGTGTTCTGGGTGTCGCATGGTTAGGTGATACTTTTGTGGCGGGTCATATTGAAGAGATTAAAGCAGTGTCATCGGAACTACTCGGTCGCTTTCCTTGGCTGCTAGCAGTGGTACTCTTTTTTGCCTCAATGTTACTCTATTCTCAAGGTGCAACCACCACTGCATTAATGCCTGCTGCATTAGCTATCGGTGTTGCACCACTCACTGCAATTGCGTCGTTTGCAGCCGTAAGTGCCTTGTTCGTACTACCGACCTATCCAACGCTCTTAGCCGCAGTAGAGATGGATGACACGGGGTCAACACGTATAGGAAAGTGGGTGTTTAATCATCCCTTTTTCATCCCAGGCGTGGTAACTATCAGCACCTCAGTCTTGCTTGGCTTTATATTTGGCCAATTGCTTCTAGGCTAAACTAATCAAGGCCCGGTTGGCCTTTAGTCTTGCTTGAATTATGGTTAACTTTTTTACCGTACTTTTGCAGGTACATGCGCTGATCGGCCTCTTCAATGGCAGTATCTAAAGCGATATCACTATCTGCTGGGATCTCCATAACACCATAGGAAAAATTTAATTGATAAGGTGCTTTTTCTCGTTGTAGGCTTTTGCTCAAATCTAGGTTAAAACGATCAATCGCCTCTATCGCTGAGCGCATTGTGCTGTCACTAAGCAGGACGATAAATTCGTCGCCGCCAACTCTGCCCAAAATATCAGAATCTCTAAATGTATCAACCATCTGCTGCGAAAATAGACGTAATGCCTCATCACCCACCTGATGACCATATTGATCATTGATAGGTTTAAAACTATCAAGATCGATAAAAACTAGACTACTGCATAGCCCCCTTCGACGGCTCATGGTCAACGCTTTGTCAGCCAAAATACAAAAACCACGTCGATTGGTTATACCTGTCAATTCATCAAGGGTTGCCAACGAAATTGCAGCCAACTCATGCTCCACCATGCTCGAAAGATCAACCAAGGTCTCCATATCCTCATGGGTCAGGGTTTTAGGCTCGTCATGAATAATGCACAAGGTACCGATTTTCTGTCCATTTGCGGCCCGTAAAGGTTGTCCAGCATAAAAACGGATATGCGGTGCCCTGGTGACAAGCGGATTATCAGCGAAACGCTCATCCAATAAGGTGTCTTGAATATAAAACAGCTCATCGCCCAATATTGCATGGCCACAAAAAGAGATATCTCTGGGTGTCTCTTTCGCATCTAGCCCCATGGCAGACTTAAACCACTGTCGGTTTTCATCGACCAAGCTTACTAGCGCAATATTAACCCCGAATAAGCGCCTTGCGAGACGCGTTACGCGATCAAAACGTTCTTCCGGTGAGGTATCAAGAACCTGTAAAGCATTAAGGGTGGCAAGCCGAGTGCTTTCATCTTTAGGTATTTTGGGTACTAGCATAGAGAATAAGCCCTTTAGGGTGGGGAAAGTTCCCCAAAAAAAACATCAAACATTAATTGGGAAAACCCAATTATTTATCTTGCCAAATCATCACTTGAGCTTCTTCGCCACTCTTGCGTGTCGCGCGATACATTCCTTCAGTATTGAAGGGGGTAGCAATATTGCCACGTTGATCGATTGCGATAACACCACCAGTGCCACCTGCAGTGATAAGCCGTTGATTAATCACTTCATCGGCCGCTTGAACAATCGACTTTTGTTGATACTTAACTTTAGCACAGATGTCACCTGCAACATGGTAACGGATAAAGTACTCTCCGTGTCCCGTTGCCGATACAGCGCAAACACCATTCTCTGCATAAGTACCTGCACCAATGACGGGAGAATCACCGATCCGTCCAAAGCGCTTTGCCGTCATTCCACCAGTGGAGGTACCCGCGGCGAGGTTGCCGTGTTTATCTAACGCCACTGCACCTACGGTGCCAAATTTATAGTCTAAATCCATATAGTTGAGGCTCGCCTGTTGCTCGAGGCCCCCTGTGTCGCCCTGCTCCGCAGCCTTAATTTTAGCTTTAGCGTCTAGCAACTGTTGATAGCGACTATCGGTATCGAAATGAGTGACAGGCACTAAACTAAAATTTTGTGTTAATGCAAACTCTTCTGCACCGCCACCAGACAACATCACGTGCGCAGACTTGTCCATCACTGCCCGAGCCAAATCGATGGGGTTTTTAATGTGCTTAACCCCAGCAACTGCGCCGGCATTCATGGAGTTTCCATCCATAATGGACGCGTCCATCTCATGTGCACCATCAAACGTATACACAGCACCCAGCCCAGCATTAAACAGTGGGCTATTTTCTAATATGTTGATGGCTGCTGTCACAGCACTAAGGCTATCGCCGCCTTTTTCTAATACCTTATATCCTGCATCAATCGCTTGAGTCAGTTTTGCACGATAGGCGTTCTGCTGTTCTAACGTTAACTTAGCCTTAGAAATGGTGCCAGCACCACCATGGATCGCGATAGAAAAAGGCTGTTCTGCCGCGACGACACTGGGAGCGGCCAGGCTACTCAATAGTGAGATCAAAGCAAGGTAGTTAGTTTTCTTCATCGTTATTATTGTCGCAGGTTGCCTTATAGATGGCTTCTTTGTACCTATAATCGCCAATAATTACAATCCTCATCTTGCTTGGGGCCAATAATCTGCGACAATAAAGGATAATAAAACTTTCAAATAGATAGAGCTTTTACTTGCGATTATTTTCCGCACCAAAGTTGGCAATGCAGAGTTTGATATTTAGCCTAGCTTTAGTCGCATATTCAGCTGCTGCAAACGACTGGTTAAATGTTGAAGTTGCCGGCGCCAATAACGCGTTGGCGCGTAATATCAATGCCCACTTAGGCACGCTGCCAACCTCTGATGTACAGCGTCGCGCTTTTGTGTTTAATGCTGAAGATAACATCAATGCGGCATTGCACTCTTTAGGCTACTATCACGCCAATGTTAATCAACAACTCAGTAGCCCAGAAAAAGGCGTCTGGACACTTTCTATTACAGTCAAACCTGGAGAGCCTACGAAGCTGCAATGGGTTGATATCCAACTCAGTGGTGAGATCCTACAAGATGCGGTGGTCAATCGGTGGCTTTTAGGGCTCAACGTCAAACCCGGAGACATACTTAATCACGGCGTTTACGAAGAGATTAAAACTCAGCTGCTGACAATTGCTCTTGCACGAGGCTATTTTGATGGTAAGTACAGTGCCAATAGTATCGTCATCAACCGCGATCTCAACACGGCGCAAATCACACTCCATTATGACTCCGGCCCTCGTTACCACATAGGCCAAGTGACGTTTGAGGGAGATAGCTTAGTCGATGGATTTCTCGATCAGCTGATCCCATTTGAGCCACGTACCACTTACAGCACCAAAAAGCTGGGCGACCTTAATCGCGAGCTAATCGATACGGGTTACTTTACCAATATCAAGGTGCTACCCCAACTTGACAAAATTGAGGGGCAAGCAGTTCCGATTAAAGTGGGCGTAACTGACCGCCCTAGCCACTCATTTGAGATAGGCGTAGGTGCCGAAATAGGCAACAGCTCTAACAGCGGAATTGAGCCTAGGCTGCGACTAACGTGGCGCACACCACAAGTGAATCAATATGGGCACTCGCAAGAAACCAGCCTTGAATGGTCGCCAGATCGGCCTAAGTTTTTGACAACCTATACCATTCCATTGACTCACCCATTAGATGATCAGTTAAAGCTTCGTCTGGGTATCTTACGAGATAAATATGGTGTCACCCAGGTGTATGACCCAAACAAACGCGATTACGTTAACACGGGCGAACTTGAGTCAACCAAAGCCACCGCGGGGGTGGTCCGTCAAAAGCGCTTCGATAATAATTGGTTGTTTACCTACTCCATTGACGGCATAAAAGAAGCCTACACGCAGCGAGACGTTGACTACAATACGCAGATGGTGCTCCTTGGTAGTAGCCTTTCTAAAACCCATCGCGGTGACAACTCTCTCGACCCTAAATCAGGTTTTTTCCAACATTACTCACTGGAATATGCCGATCCTAACTTAGGCTCAGATATTCGATTGACTCGATTACAAGCAAAGTTTAAGTGGATTGATACCTTTTTTGAAAAACACCGCATAGTGTCACGACTCGACCTTGCCGCCAATATTGCCGCAGAATCAGATCTCGCCAATATTCCCCCCTCACTACGTTATTTTGCGGGCGGTGACCAAAGCATTCGTGGTTATAGCTACCAAGAGCTTGGCCCCTATATCGATTACACCAATAGCGAAGAACAGCTCGCTCGTATGGTGGTCGGTGGACGCTATCTAATGGTCGGTAGTTTGGAGTATCAATACTATGTTACGCCAACTTGGCGTGTAGCCACCTTTGTTGATGCGGGTAATGCATTTGATGTTAACCAAATTGAACCTATTGTAGCTGTTGGCGGCGGTATTCATTGGATATCGCCAATCGGTCCAATTAAGCTCGATCTCGGTGTTGGACTCAAAGAGACAGAGACTGTTGATCGCTCTTGGCGCATCCACCTCACCATGGGGGCAGAGCTATGAGTCAACAGCCGATGCCAACTCCCCATGACGAGCTGACACCAACGGCCAAAGCGACCAAGCCTTGGTATCCTCGTTTGACAACATGGATAAAAAATACGCTTCGCGTCATCCTTTATCTGCCGTTACTACTATTGATCCTTATTGCCTTAATGCTGGGCACACCTTTTGGTACTCAAGTAGCGGTAATGCTCGCAGACACCTTTGTCCCCAATCTGTCAGTCACCTATCAGTCAGGTCGTTTAAATAAACAACTAGAACTTGCTTATGGGCACTGGCATATGTCTGGGATTGACGTTGAAGTTGAAGGGTTAGCGATCAGCTGGCAACCGCTGTGCTTGATTCAAAAACAGCTGTGTGTGAATGCGTTAAATGCAAATAAAGTCATCGTCAACATCGACACTGACCTCATTGGTACCCAAGCTAATAACGCCACTGCTGAAAGCAAAGATAACGGCAATGAGAGCGAAATCAACCAAGGTATACCAAGTAATGGGCCAGACACGAATGAGACTTTAACCCTTCCCTTTGGCATTGTGCTGACACAAACTCAACTTAAGAATATCCAAGTGCGCGTTAATGAGATGCAGTTCAATGCCGCACATATAAAGGGCACTGCCAGTTGGTTAGAAACGGGGTTGCGGGTTAACCAGTTAGAGAGTGATGGCCTGTTCGTGTCGATACCGTTGGCAACAGACAAGGCAACGCCCGAGCAAAATCCCTCAGAACTTGATACCGAATGGCCTCTGGCAACCATGCCACAGGTAGCCATTCCTATGCCTATATTCATCGATGATGCTCGGTTAGCAGATAGCCAACTGCATCTTGGGACGCGCCAAGATACGTTTGTATCCATCAGCCTACAAGGCAGTTATGTGGGTTACTTAGTAACCGTTGACAGCTTATCGGTTAGCCACGAATACGGCGATGTTAAACTTGATGGTAATATTAGTCTCAATAACCATTATCCAATGACTATTCACGCTGATGCAGACGTTAATAAAATTAATGAGATACCAGGGTTATCAGCCCAGCAGCTTGCACTAACCCTTAACGGCAACTTTAATCAATTACACCTAGACGCCATAGGTAAAGGCCAGAGTGACTTCACCTTACTTGGCAACATTAATCTATCCGATGCCAGCTTACCCTATCAGCTTAACTTAACCAGTAAACAGCTTAGTTGGCCATTGGATAGTCCCGAGTATTTAGCCAAACAACTTGTGTTGGATAGTAATGGGTCCCTTAAGCAGCAGCATGCATCATTGAAAGCAGAACTAAAGACGCCCTTTCATCCATGGCTTACCCTCGACACCCAGCTGGAGCACCAAGATCATAGGCTACAAATCGCTAAACTGGCTATCAATAGTGACATGGGCGACGCAAAAGTCAGCGGAACATTTGATTTTGGTGACGCCATCGCCTGGAACGCAATTGTCGATACTGACAAGCTAAATCTCGAGCCACTATCACTTCCATTAGAGGAGCCGCTGCCTACGACATTGATAAGTGGTCACCTGAAAACTGATGGCCTAATTGACAAGAAAATCTGGCGGATAGGATTACAACAGGCCAATTTGACCGGATCAATTGATCAATACCCCTTAACGGTAAAGGGAGGAATACGTTTAGACAATCAATGGCACCTTGATGCAGATAACTTGATTGTCGATGCCTTAGAGTCTCGCCTCGCGGTCAGCGGCAGCGTCACCGAGCAGTGGGCACTCAATGGTCAACTCACCGTTCCGGCACTGAGCTTTTGGTTACCTAATGCTACCGGTGCCATTGATGCCAAAATCAATGTCTCTGGAGAAAATGAGCATCCTGAAGTATCTATTAATGCTGAAACAATCGAACTATTGTTTGCCGATATCGCGGTAGAAAAAGCAACCTTGAAAGGGTTTTATCGTCCGATGGATGAGCATCAATTTGCCCTATCACTGAAGTCGTCGAATATGGCGTTAAATGATCTCTCCTTGTCCTCCATGACTTTGGGGGTAAAAGGCGATTTAAATAATCAAAAACTGGGGTTGCAAACCTTTGGTGATCTGCACTTGGTCACGTCAATTCGATCAACTTTTGATGAAAAAAAGCAATTGTTAAGTGCTAACATTAGCCGACTAAATCTCGATTCAATTCTTGGGCCTTGGCAACTGGAACAACCTATTGATATTGTCTGGGATAATAAAAAGCTATCCGGTGCAATTTCGCCATTTTGTTGGCAACACCAACAAGGCAATTTATGCCTACAAGACGCCATCGAATTAAGCGAAAATGGCAGCACTGAAATGGCGTTCAACGGCAATATTGGTACACTTTTAACACCCTTGCTGCCCCAAGATACCGTTTGGCAGGGATCAGCATCGTTAAAGTCATCTTTTAAATGGCAGCAAGGAAAAAAACCACAAGCTAAGCTCAATCTTGCTTTAGAGCAAGGAACAGTGTCACTCAAAACCACCAAACAGCTTGTTGTCGCAAAATATAACTACCTAAACCTAGATGCCCAGTTAGATGAAGAACAATTGGCCATCGACACTCAGTTTGAATCCGAACGGTTTGCTAGCGTATCCAGCAAAATAACCATTGGTGTGACACCTGAGCACCACTTGGCTGGCAATATCGATGCCGCTAACATCAACCTCCATTCACTGTCTGATTTTATCCCGCAACTGGAAAACATACAGGGCATGATTTCCAGCGAATTAGCCTTATCTGGTTCATTGGCAGATCCTGATATCACAGGTGCAATCACACTCAAGGATGGACAACTACTTGCCGCCGCTAACCCCACACTGCTCGACCAAATCAACGCTACGGTGGCATTGTCAGGCCAAAAGGCAGAAATCTCGGGTAACTGGATTATGGGTCAAGGCAAAGCAGCGATTGGCGGCTTTTTAGATTGGCAAAATGATGAATTAAACGGGCTGATTGAAATAGATGGTAAACAACTCGCTATCATTCAGCCACCAATGGCAATTTTAGATGTGTCACCGTCAGTGGCGGTAAAATTCGGCCCTAACAGGGTCAATATTAGCGGCCAAATCGATGTACCTTCAGGCAGTATCAATATCGTGCAGTTACCAGAAGGAGGTGTAGCTGAATCCAGCGATGTAGTCTTTAAGGACAGTATTGCCAGTGAAGAGTTAGCCCGTCATCCAACCGCCATCACCAGCAATTTAATCATTAACGTTGGCGACAAATTAACCATTGATGGCATGGGCCTTAAAGGATTGCTGCAAGGTACATTAAATCTGCGCCAAGAAGCGTTAAAACCGCCGCTGCTCTATGGCGATATAAAGGTTGTCAACGGTACCTATAAGTTTATGGGGCAAACACTCGATATCAAAGCAGGTGAAGTTCAGTTTATCGGACCAATGGAGGTACCTAACCTTAATATCGAAGCCACCAGAGAGATCAAGGAAGATGATGTTATTGCCGGAGTCAGGGTTACTGGCACCCCACTAAAACCTGTAGTGAGCCTTTTCTCTTCACCCACTAAAGAACAAGCAGAGATCCTCTCCTATATTATTAAAGGTACTGGCTTTAATAGTAACAGTGAAGATCAAAATAGCGCATTGATGATGGGTGCAGCGTTAACTTTGGGCAATCAATTAGGTGGCGGGACTGTCAATAACTTGAGTAATTCTGCCACTGGGATAATTGAAAAATTTGGTATTTCAAACGTCCAGTTAGATGCAAATGATGATGGTAAAGTCGCCATCAGTGGGTTTATAGGTGAAAACCTCATGGTGAAATATGGTGTCGGCGTATTCAATCCAGGGTATGAGATGACAGTTCGCTACTACTTGATGTCACAACTCTATTTAGAAAGTGTTTCAGGTACAGTGGAACAAACTTTAGATATCTATTATAGCTTCGATATTGATTAACTCTCATCCACAAAAAAGCCGCTTAATTAAGCGGCTTTTTTACCATCATAGCTATTACACGCTTTCGGCTGTTTGCATTAAATTAGCTTTATAACGCTGCCAAACTTTACCGCTGTTAATGCCATAACTGCGCATTAATACCGGTACATCGTTATGATTCTGGGTTTTAGCCAGTGCTTCTAGCGCTTGATAAAAATCGAGTGCAAGCTCCCTAGCCTTATCGATAGCGAAATACTCTTCACCCACGCGGCTATATAAGCCTTTGAAACCATTTAAAATCAGTACATACAGTGGGTTACCTGAATGGAAAGCCAATGTGTGGTGTAGCTGATAGTCAAATTCAATATAAGCTTTGGCATCATCTTTTAAACTGGCTAACTGCGAAAGCGCTTCAAGCACTTTATCGGGGTTATAGCGAACCGCCCCCTTAAAATAGATGGCGCTGATATTGGTTCGTGCAGAGAGAAGTTGCTCCAATAAAACTGGTTCTCCTGCAGGATTAAGATCTGCAATGGTTTCTAATACATTGAGACCAGAGGTTTCCCAAATATCGTTAACCCTAGTTGGTTTACCATGTTGAATAGTGAGCCAACCATCACGCGCAAGACGCTGCAAAACTTCACGAAGAGTGGTACGTGTCACACCGATCAGCTCAGAGAGTTCACGCTCTGCAGGTAAGATTGAGCCGGGTGGAAATTTCCCCTCCCAAATTGAACGCACAATGTACTTCTCAGCAAAGCTCGCTGGGCCTTTTGCTTCAATAATATCTTTGTCTTTGGGCTTAGAAGGTGCTTGGGGGACAGTTGTCATCAGGCCACTATTCCAAATTAATGAGAGTTATGTTGTGCACTGATCATACCAGAGCGACGAAAAATGGAAACCTAATCTGTTACATTCCTCGTTTAGATCAAAGATTAGGATCGCAATACGGTTAAAAATGAGCGCAACATCAATATCTATGACACAGATGTTGCAGTAAACATCAGTTTTTATACATTAGATCACACAAAGGTATTAAATTAATTGAATCATTAAGCTACACTGAACCAAACAGCGGACTGTTCGTTAACTTTCTATCAAAAAATAATTATACATTTGAGAGGGTGCCATGCCTGTGACCATGAGTCAGGCGTTTATTGATAACTTCTTAGGAAATTCTCCTAAGTGGTTCAAAATCGCAATTTTAACATTTCTAGTAATCAACCCAATTGTTTTCTATATTGACCCATTTGTAGCAGGATGGTTGTTGGTTATTGAATTCATTTTTACCTTAGCTATGGCATTAAAATGCTACCCGCTACAACCTGGTGGCTTGCTCGCCATTGAGGCTGTATTTATTGGGATGACATCGCCCAGCCAAGTATTACATGAGATTGAAGCCAACTTAGAAGTTTTACTACTGCTGATCTTTATGGTGGCAGGTATCTACTTCATGAAACAGCTATTGCTGTTTGTCTTCACTAAGATGATCACCAAGATACGCTCGAAAGTGGTTGTGTCCTTGATGTTCTGTGTCGCATCTGCGTTCCTATCTGCTTTCCTCGATGCGCTAACCGTAATTGCAGTTATCATTGCAGTAGCGGTTGGTTTTTACTCTATTTATCATAAAGTTGCATCAGGAAAGAACTTTTCAGATGATCACGACCACACCTCAGACTCACATGGTGAAGGACACTCTCTTTGTGAAGATGAGCTAGAAGCATTTCGTGGTTTTTTGCGTAACCTATTAATGCACGCCGGTGTCGGTACTGCACTGGGTGGTGTTTGTACCATGGTCGGTGAACCACAAAACTTGATTATTGCCGCCCAAGCCAACTGGCAATTTGCTGAATTTGCGCTGCGTATGGGCCCAGTAACCATACCTGTATTTTTTGCCGGCGTAGCCACCTGCTTCTTGGTAGAAAAATTCAAAGTCTTTGGCTATGGTCGTCAACTACCAGAAGCGGTACATAAGATTTTATCTGATTATGCGTCATATGAAGATGTACGCCGCACCAAGCACGATAAGATGAAGCTGTTAATTCAAGCGCTAGTCGGTGTTTGGTTAATCGTCGGACTCGCGTTCCATTTGGCATCTGTGGGTCTTATTGGTCTATCGGTGATCATTATTACTACAGCTTTCAATGGTGTCACCAATGAACACGCCTTAGGTAAAGCATTTGAAGAAGCCCTGCCGTTCACGGCTCTGTTGGCCGTTTTCTTTGCCATTGTAGGCGTGATTATTGATCAGCAGCTTTTTGCACCAGTCATTCAGTGGGCATTGAGCTATGAAGGTAATACACAGTTAGTGATTTTCTATATTGCTAACGGCTTGTTATCTATGGTTAGTGACAACGTATTTGTTGGTACGGTCTACATTAATGAAGTGAAAGCAGCACTGTTAGATGGTCAGATCACTCGCGATCAGTTCGACTTACTTGCCGTTGCGATTAACACTGGTACTAACCTACCCTCAGTCGCCACGCCAAACGGACAAGCGGCATTCCTATTCTTACTCACCTCGGCTATAGCACCATTAATTAGGCTATCTTATGGGCGTATGGTATGGATGGCATTGCCATACACTATCGTGTTATCCATCGTTGGTGTTCTGACCATTGAGACTGGCTTCTTGAGTGACATGACACAGTATTTCTATGACTCTCATATGTTAATCCACCACTCTGCAGCGGAAGCTGCTGGTGCTGCCGCATCGGGTCATTAATTTGTTGATTGACTGAACTATTGTAGTTTCGTAAAGTCTTAAAAACGCCTCTAGTAGTTAGAGGCGTTTTTTTATAGGAGAATCTTTTTGAGCGCATTAACCCGATTCGCACAATCTCGCCTAGCCTGGCTTATCCTGTTTGCCAGTGCATTGACGTTAGAGCTGTGTGCCCTTTTCTTTCAATACGTCATGAAGTTAGACCCTTGTGTCATGTGTATCTACCAGCGTGTTGCTGTAATGGGTATATTAGGTGCGGGCCTTATCGGCATGCTGGGGTATGCTAATCGCTTATTTAGGTTTGCAGGTATTTTGTTATGGGGTATTAGCGCCTCATGGGGACTCCAGATAGCGCTTGAATTGGTGGAGATGCAAACCAATCCATCACCATTCTCCACTTGCTCTTTCCTGCCAGAATTCCCTAGCTGGATGCCACTACACGAGTGGCTGCCATCGGTATTTATGCCGACAGGTATGTGCAGTGATGTACCTTGGGAGATGTTCGGTGTCACGATGGGACAATGGATGGTGGTCGCCTTTACCGGTTACCTGCTCGCCCTAGCTTTATTTATTCTGCCTGCTTTATCGGTCACAAAGGCAAAAAAGAGTTAAACAAATGCGATGACATGAGCAGATAACTCTCAACAAAAAACGCCGAACTGGGCGTTTTTTGTTTCCAATGTTCAAGACCTTGTTAGTCGCAATCTTTAAGCGGCCACAACACAATATGATCTTCTAAGTATTTAACTTTGGTCTCATTCACTATCTTATTCTGAGTAGACATCCCTTTGGCATGCATCTGCTGTTTGTCACCGGCAAGTAAAGGATGCCAACTTGGTAGGTCTCGCCCGTGGTATATACGTCGATAAGCACAACTATCAGGCAACCAGGTTAAGGATGCAATATTATCAAGCGTTACCTTAGTGCAGCCTGGCACCAAGGTAAAACGTTCCTCATACTGCTGACATTGGCACTGAATGGGATCTAATAGCTTACACGCGGCATTGGTGTAGTAGAGTTCTTCGGTCTCGTCATCGATAACCTTGTTTAAACAACATTTACCACACCCATCGCACAGCAACTCCCACTCTTCGCTCGTCAATTGGGCTAATGTTTTTTCTTTCCAAAACGACATGATTCTCGATTCTATAAAAAAGCCTGCAAACGCAGGCTAGTGTACACTATTTAATGGCCGGATACTTTATCCGCTCGGAGAGATAGGTGACTGACAATGCAAAATAGTCCGAGGGGTTATAGCTCAATAGCGCCCGATAATTGTCATACACCAAATATTTTCGGCTACTAATCCCCTCAGGCATGATAAGTGACACTTGCATACCAGGTACATTCGGTAAGGCTGAGCCATCGAAGCGAGTCACGCCGCTTTCCTGCCACTGAGCGAACGTTCGCTTAGTCTCAATGCCAATCAGGTTGTTATCTATGTCAGCTGGGACTTGAACTTGTCGCCCCCAAGTTGCCTGATCGTTCCATCCCGCTTTTTTAAGCAAGGTTGCCGTTGAGGCAAATGCATCATCAAGGTTGGTCCAAATATCGATAGCACTGTCGCCATTACCATCAATTGCATGCTTTGCAAACTCACTCACTGTAAAATGAGCAAAGCCCATACGACCTGACCAAGTGCTAAGTAAGTTATGATACTTGAGCCCACGGGACTCTATTAACGCTAATGCCTCAAAAAACTGAGATAGATTTGACGCAGCATCATCGTCTCGGTAAGCATGAGAAGCGGTCACACTTAATACAGGATAATCGCCAACATCCGCTCCGAGCTGAGAAACTATGCCCCAAAATGCGATCACAAAACGAGGTTGTACCCCATATTGTTTACCTAACTTATCAAACTGAGCTTTGTGGCCCGCATACAGCTGTCGAGCGTTCGCAACCAATGACTCAGAGACCGCATTGGGAAGATATTGTTCGAGGGTTTGCGGCGATGATGCTTCATCTTGATTGACCACCGCTTTTTTAAACAATTTAATTTGAGGAAATAGCTGATCGATAGTCGCCTGTGCCACCCCCTCTTGCAGCGCTTGCGCTTTTAGCTCGTTGAGGTAGTCATCAAAACTCTGACGCTCCTGCGCCT
Organism: Shewanella colwelliana; assembly: GCF_001735525.1. Lineage (NCBI taxonomy): Bacteria > Pseudomonadati > Pseudomonadota > Gammaproteobacteria > Alteromonadales > Shewanellaceae > Shewanella > Shewanella colwelliana. Next base: position 230,951 of record NZ_MCBT01000048.1, on the reverse strand, counting down.
GGGTCGTCGTTAAACTAGTACTAATGATTAACGATGTCAGTATTACGATTCTTAAAAACATGCACTATCCTAATTGCCAACTAGTCTCTACTATAACCTATCTCTTTTTTGTATTCTTCGAGTAGATTAATAGGAGGTGGAGGTAATTGAAGATAATACCCCTTCTGCTCTAGTTCAACTTTAACTTTGTTTATATCCGCTAAACCAAGATGCTGACGTTTATCTAAAGGCAACATCATCACCAATTGCGGTGCGCCAAACATCGCCATCAACGCCTCAGGCACTCGCTCAAAATCATTGCGTTTTTCTACAAAAAGGTAGCTATCCGCTTTTAATCGACTCTTATATACAGCACAGATCATATCGAGGTAAATTTCCAGTTTATTCAACTTGCCAGCTAATACGGCACACTATAACATGGGCCATTGGGATTATAATAATAACGAACTGGCTTTAGTCGGTTTAATTTATAAAGAGCAAATTTAGGAATGCAGAAACCTAGCCTCGAATTAAAAGGCTCCTCTTTTACGCTGTCAGTGATCCATATCAATCATACTGATTTAGCAGCGGTAGCCAATGAGCTCGATAGTAAGCTGGCCATTGCCCCACAGTTTTTTATTGGCGCTCCGCTCGTGGTCAATCTTGGCGCCATCACAGATGCAAACTATAACCTTGCTGGGCTAAAAGATTTACTGATTTCCCGCCAACTGGTTATTGTTGGCGTGACAAGTGCAACAACAGCGTTGATCAAGCAAGCAAAAGCGCTAGGCTTAGCCATCATCAAATCGGGGAAGCAGAGTGAAACTCAGCCCCAATTGCCAAAAACCACTAAAATCGTTAGACAGAATGTTCGTTCAGGCCAACAGATCTATGCGCAAAATGGTGACCTGATCATTGTTGGTGCCGTAGGGAACGGTGCCGAAGTGATTGCTGACGGCAGCATACACATATACGGTAATCTAAGAGGTAAAGCGATGGCGGGAGCCAATGGTGATAAAAACGCCGTAATTATCGCGCAATCATTAGATGCCGAACTTGTCTCCATTGCGGGACAATATTGGTTAACCGAAAATCTTCAGGCTCACGCCACGAGTAAAAGCGGTTGTATTCGATTAGCGGGTGACGCGCTCACCGCCGAAACATTATCGCTATAAAAACAAAAGGATATATTATAAATGGCACAAATTATTGTTGTCACCTCAGGTAAAGGTGGAGTGGGTAAAACCACTTCAAGCGCGGCAATCGCAACTGGGCTGGCATTAAAAGGGCATAAAACCGTCGTTGTCGATTTTGATATCGGATTACGTAATCTCGACCTGATTATGGGCTGTGAACGCCGTGTGGTTTACGATTTTGTCAACGTCATTAATGGTGAAGCGAATCTCAACCAGGCGCTAATTAAAGATAAACGTACCCCAAACCTTTTTGTACTGCCTGCATCGCAAACTCGCGATAAAGATGCGTTAACCAAAGAAGGCGTCGGACGCGTCCTAGAGAATTTAGGTAAAGATTTCGAGTACATTATCTGTGACTCGCCTGCAGGTATTGAGACTGGTGCGATGATGGCACTTTACTTTGCCGACACTGCAATCGTTACCACAAACCCAGAAGTCAGTTCAGTGCGTGACTCAGACAGAATCTTAGGCATGTTACAGAGTAAGTCTAAGCGTGCAGAAGAGGGGTTAGCGCCTGTAAATGAATACCTATTGCTAACTCGCTACTCCCCTGCTCGTGTTGCCACAGGTGAGATGTTGAGCGTCGCTGATGTTGAGGAAATTTTGGCTATTCCCTTGCTGGGCGTCATCCCAGAATCTCAAGCGGTGTTAAAAGCATCAAACTCAGGTATCCCAGTGATCATAGATCAAGAAAGTGATGCAGGTAAAGCCTATAGCGATGCAGTAGCACGTCTTACTGGTGAAGAGGTTGAGATGCGTTTCGTCAACGAAGAGAAAAAAGGATTCCTAAAAAGGATATTTGGTAGCTAATTATGTCTCTACTCGATTACTTTAAAACAAAAAAAGCACCCACCACGGCCGTCACAGCAAAAGAGCGGCTGCAGATCATCGTGGCCCACCAACGTGGTGAGCGTGATGCACCCGATTACTTTCCTGCAATGAAGCAAGAGATCATCGAGGTGATCCGTAAATATGTGCAGATCGACACCGACCAAGTGTCTGTGCAACTCGATCAAAATGACGATAAACTCTCAGTACTTGAGCTTAATGTGACGTTGCCAGAGAAATAACTGACAGTTTGTAAAATTAAAAAGCCCTCATAAGAGGGCTTTTTTGTTGTTAGAGTTCAAGAGACATAAGTATTGTTTCCACTAGTTCACTGCGCCAGCCGCTCAGTAAAAGTGGCTTTTCGCCAGCTTTGTCGTCCCAAATCCACTGCAAAAACTCATGGATATGACGCTTAGAACCAATCAGCTCCATTGGGACATCTTGCGCTTCTGCAACGGCTTGTAACGCAGTTTTAATCGTCTTAAACGCTGACTTATAACCTGGCTTTAACGCGATCACATCAATCGCTTTTGGTAAATTATCCAGATCTGCCGTAGCCAGAATAGCGACAATGGCTTTAGCGTGGACACGCTTTTCCTGCTCAGTCAGTTCGGTCATTCTGAAGATATCGCCACTGGTTTTCGGCTGTTTCTTCGCCAACGCAATCAGGGCATGATCTTTAATAACAAAACCAAGCGCTAAATCTTTCTCTAATGCTTTGTCTAAGCGCCATTTTGCCAACACTTTAAGGTAGGCCAACTGCTTAGGCGACAACTGGAAACTATTTTTAACTTTGAGATAAGCCGTCTCACCATCAGGGGCATCGAGCCGCCCTTGGGTCATCCGTTCTCCTTCTTCGTAAACCCATGCTAAGCGATCGGTTGCATTGAGCTTATCAACTAATTGTGGATAGAGTTGATAGAGATATTCAACATCGTTAGCCGCATAATGCAACTGTGCATCAGACAGTGGGCGCTTTAGCCAATCAGTACGAGACTCGCCTTTATCCAGTGACACCTCTAAGCAATGTTCCACCAACTTTGCATAACCTAGCCCATGGCCTAAGCCGCATAGTGCTGCAGCAATCTGGCTATCAAACAACACTTTGGGCTGGCATTGGCCATAGCGGGCTAATACCTCTAAGTCTTCACTACAGGAGTGCAGTACAGTGACCATGTCATCTCGTTCAAGCAGCGCCCAAAAACCACTAAGATCACTTATCGCAACGGGATCGATTAACGCTAACGACTGACCATCGTAGACTTGAATTAAGCCTAATTGTGCATAATAGGTCCGAGTCCGTACAAATTCAGTATCTAACACTAAGACACTCGCCTGACGATATTGCTCAACAAGCTTCGCTAAACTTGCATCATCTTCAATATATTGAAACGTTAACAATCTTATCTCCCCAGCACTTCTTTTTTAGCTATAAAAAAACCGGCTTAATCAGCCGGTTTTGAGATAACCAAATGGTCGTTTGGAACCTAAATATTATAATTACGCAGATTTGGCCTCATCGCGTAACTCACGTCTTAAGATTTTACCGACGTTGGTTTTAGGTAACTCATCCCTAAATTCTACCAGCTTAGGAATTTTATATCCCGTCAAATGATGACGACAGTGCTTAATAAGCTGCTCTTCGGTTAAAGATTTATCAGAAGCGACCACAAAAATCTTTACGAGCTCACCGCTTGCTTCATGGGGCACACCAACGGCGGCAACTTCAAGCACTTTAGGATGCAGTGCTACGACCTCTTCGACCTCATTTGGAAATACATTAAATCCAGAGACCAGAATCATATCTTTTTTACGATCGACGATAAAAAAGAAACCTTTCTCATCCATATAGCCAATATCACCAGTTGCTAGGTAACCGTTGGCGTCAATGACTTTCGTCGTTTCCTCAGGACGTTGCCAGTAGCCTTTCATCACTTGAGGCCCTTTGGCAAACAGCTCTCCAGTTTCCCCTTGGGCTAATACATTCCCTTCCTCATCACGAACTTGCATATCGGTATTGGCCACAGGGAAGCCAATTGACCCATTGTAACCCGCTAAGTTATAAGGGCAGCATGTCACCAATGGTGAGGCTTCAGTTAAGCCATAACCTTCTAATAGTTTAGTCTTAGTGATCCCTTGCCACTTATCCGCTACCGCGCGCTGCACAGCCATGCCACCGCCAATTGACAGCTTCAAGTTGTCAAAGTTTAGCCCTTTAAACTCCTCTGAATTCACTAACGCATTAAATAAGGTGTTTACCCCGGTTAATGCCGTAAAAGGATGCTTCTTTAATTCTGATACAAACGCCGGAATATCACGCGGATTAGTAATCAATAGATTATTTGCACCTTTGTGCAAAAACAGCAAACAGTTAACCGTCAAAGCAAAGATGTGATAAAGCGGCAATGCCGTCACCACAAACTCTTTACCATCGACTAATAGTGGCGAATAAGCCGCATCGGCCTGTAATAAATTACTAACAATGTTGCCGTGCGTTAGCATGGCACCTTTTGATACACCTGTCGTACCACCAGTGTATTGCAAAAAGGCAATATCATCTTTGGTCACCGTAGGTTTAACATATTGCAAACGGCGTCCTTTAGACAAAGATTGACGCATCGATAGGGCATGAGGCAAGTGATACTTAGGCACCATTTTCTTAATGTACTTCACCACGAAGTTAACTAAGGTGCGTTTTGGCGCACTCAACAGATCACCAAGACCGGTTAATATCACGCTTTCTACAGACGTTTGATCAACGACTTGCTCTAGGGTATGGGCAAAATTAGACACCACGACAATCGCTTTGGCACCAGAATCATTTAGCTGATGTTTAAGTTCACGTGGGGTATACAGCGGATTAACGTTAACGACCACCATGCCTGCACGCAAAATACCAAACAGAGCAATGGGATATTGCAGCAGGTTTGGCATCATAATCGCAACACGATCGCCCTTCTCCAACTTAAGCTCGTTTTGCAAATACGCCGCAAATGCTCGGCTTCGCTCTTCAAGTTTACGGTAAGTCAGCATGGCACCCATATTGACAAAAGCAGGCTGATCAGCATATTTGCTTACCGAGCTTTCAAACAGATCGATCAATGAGCTGTATTGTTCTGCATCGATAACGGATGGCACATCGTCGGGTAAATTGTTCGTCCAAAGCTGTTCCACTAGTCTCTCCTAAATCCCCAAGCAGAGTTATTGCAAACGCATCCGTTCGCTAATCATTTCCAAAACGGGAAACTAAACACTGACTTATAAATATTGTAAGTAACGCCCAAAAATCATACGGGCGTTTTAATTTTGATCATCATCACATAATTAGAGCAAAAATCCTAGCCCAATTTTATCATCCTTTTACGATTCATTGTCTCGAGCTAAATCACGCAATAAATGCATTAATTTGCTCAGCGACCATTTTACTGTTGCCCATATGCAGATGATGATCACCATCAAGAGCCACATGCGACAATTTTCCATACCAACTTTTAACTTGCTCTGCGATATCTGGCGCTATTTTGTAACCCTCATTGGCGCTTATCAGCAATACATTGGCTTGATGATCGCGCATCAATCCCGTCACATGTTCGAGGTTTAAACGCATTGGAGAGTCTAGCTTTAACCTTGGGTCGCTGCGCCATTGCACGCCCCCATTTACTCGCTGCATATTGCGCTCAATCAATAATTGGCACCAGACCCTGTCCAGCCCTGTCAAACGATGGCGCGCTGTAATGGCGCTATCCGAGGTGGTATACAACGGTTGTTGACGTTCGCTAAGAGCCATTTTACGATGCATAGCGAAACTACGAACTAATCGTGCTTTGCTCTTATCCGCAGATTCAACCAATGGACTCGCGGCCTCAATAAACACCCAATAAGGTGCCTTATTAGCAAATGCTGCACTGTAGGCCGATGCGACAATGCCTCCTAAGGAGTGCCCTATTACGGCATGAATCGATGTTTGACTAGACAGGTGGTCAATCAGCATCTCTAAGTCATAAAGGTAATCAATCCAGTGCAGCGGATATGCACCGGGTCTATGGGCCGAAAAACCATGACCAGGCCAGTCTATGGCCAGCAGCTGATAATCCTTGAGGTGCGCAGCCAATGGTTCAAAACTATTGGCATTGTCTAACCAACCGTGCAGTGCGAGCAGCAAAGGTTTGCCGTCATCCCCCCACAATCTGGCCCCCAAACGAATATGAGGTAGCGCGATGACTACCTCATTTTCGGGGCCGCTAGACTGCCATAATGCAGATCTGTTGTCAGGCATTTATCGTTATTTTTTCACAAATTTTAAGGTCATGCGATCACTCTCACCTATGGCCAAATACTTTTCTTTATCCTGATCACCTAAACGTAAACTCGGTGGTAAGGTCCAAACCCCCTTGGGATGATCCTTAGTATCTGCCGCATTAGCATTGATCTCACTGCTAGCTACCAATGAGAAGCCCACTTTTTCAGCAAGGGCAACCATCTCATCTTGCAGCATATAACCGGACTTGGCATCCATACCTGCTTTTGCTCTATGCTCAACGACACCTAGCACCCCTCCGGGTTTAAGCACTTGATATGCAGATTCCAATACCGCTTCAAGTTGACCAGCCATCGCCCAATTATGAAGATTTCTGAAAGTCAGCACGGCATCGGCACTGTTATTATCACCCATACTGATTAAACGAGGCGGATCGAAAGCAAAGGTAGATGCCTTGCCAAGTGAGTCTTGGTTATCGTTAATCCAGGTATCAAGTGCTTTACCCAAGCGCACGCGATAGGCAGGAGCCTTAACATCTTCTGGTGGGTTCGCATCAAAATTTGCACCAATATAGTGGCCCTCTTTTGCTAAATAGGGGGCTAATATTTCAGCATACCAACGCCCACCAGGCCAGAGCTCGATTACGGTATCGGTAGGTTTTATATCAAAAAAGGCCAATGTCTCACCAGGATGGCGATATTGGTCGCGCGTGACGTTTTTAGCTTGCCTTAATTCATTGCCTAACGCGGCGCTCATTTCATGATTGAGATCACCGTGTGCCAATGCATTGTTGCTCAAGAGTGATGAGAGCACGATTGCGGCTGCTATTGTCTGTTTCTTCATTATTATTCTCCCTGAAAAGTCTAAACCTAACAGTCTCTAAGACTAAATAAAACTTAAAATAACATTGATTTACAATTTGCGCCTTGTAGATGATTCGGCATTCGCATCAACTCGTCGCCAGCATAACCACAACATCAACAAACTGGTTAAGAGCCAGACTCCTACCCAAATCCATGCTGGGATCCAAGTGTGCTGAGATAACATCACCGCATCACCTTTTTGACCTAAGCCCAGCAGATAAGTTGGGCTTGCCAACGCGTTCAGCATCACCATTAAGGCGATAATGCGTAACGAGATGGTCAAAACCTTACTGTGGCTCAATTTAAGCGGCAATAGAAACACAATGGCTAGCATAGCAAGAATAGCAATGGTGAGCAGATCGCGGCCCCAAAACAGGACGGTTAATAATACAGCCCCACCTAAACAGGCTAAACTCACTTTAATCCCACGCGTCCATGTCGCCAGATTAAAAATGAGATAGCCCCATAGTGCTGCACCAAAATAACCTGAAAAACCAATCAGAATTGGCCAGCCGCCTTGACTAAAGCAGAGGCCAGCACCGTTAGGGAAAAGTTGGATATGGCTAACCGCGCCGCCGGTAAAGAGTGTGGCCAAACCATGAGATAGCTCATGAAAGTAGCTCTCTAACCACTTAAACGGCACGCTGATAAATGGCAGTCGGATCAATACCACTGCCAGTAATAACTCGATAAAAAATTGGCTTCGACTGGGTAAGCCTGAGGTTTTAAGGTGCTGAGCGCGATGGGAGTGCATGGGTTGAGTGTGATGTGAATCGATGGACATAGGTATCCGTTCATTCATGTTGAAGTAGTAACATTCCCCACACTTTATAACCAATAAGCAGGGGGAAATAGCGTTGTGGGTCGTTGTTCATGATGGTTAACTATCGATCATGCGTAGGTATCGATACCCACCATTTGCGAGATCGCTTCACGCTGTTCCGCATGTTCATTCAACAAATAGCTTGATATGGCGCCCTGTTTAGCCTGGGTATTGCGCTCATATTCAAGCTTGGCATCCAGTTTAGCATCCAAGTCTTGCTTAGCGATAATGCCCGTCTGTTGATTTAGTCCCTCAGCATCGACAGACACTTGTTGTCGTTGTGCTTGCTGCGCTCGAGCCTGTTCAGCTTCTAGAACAGGACGAGAATGGTTAACCGGCGCAATAGCATCACTTATGGCTGTTGCGCTGTGCATAGCACTGGGGAGGACAGACCCGGTATGTACTTGCATCGATTAACATCTCCTCTTAACAACAATGTTGCCGTTGTTCACTTGGCCCACAATTAAGCGTACACCAATTTATTCGCGACCAGGCAGTTTTTTCCAGGTAACCGTATCTCTGAGGTATACCGGAGCAAGACCGTCTACATCGGTCGACAGTCCCTTGCTATGAGCAAGCGCTGCTAAGGTCAGCATATACTTGGCCTCAGGAAACTTAGCTAAGCTAGATATCGTCATACCGTCAATAACCAACTCAGGGTATGCGTCAAACCCTGTTCCACAAGCCACCACTTCACAGTGATAATTTAAATCGCGGCTCACCGCATCAGGGGCACAGACTCGCTCACGGCCCACTAACGTGGCAATGCCTGCTTCACAGACAAACTCTCCCCAATACACTTCGCCCATACGCGCGTCGATAGCGGCAACCACTTGTTGAGCACCTTGCTCATCCATCGCCGATTGCGCCATCGCTTGCAACGTAGAAATGCCCACAACGGGAAGATCTTGTCCTAAAGCTAAACCTTGGGTCATTGAGGTACAAATACGAATACCAGTGAAACTCCCTGGGCCGCGGCCATAGGCAATTAAGGCTACTTCACTCAGGGAAAGTTGCGCCTCAGTAAGTACGGCATCAACCATAGGTAACAGACGCTGGCTGTGTTCACGTGGTGCGTCCGCTTGCTGGGCATAGATTCGTCCATGATGGCGCAGCGCAACCGAACACGACTCGGTACAGGTATCGAGCGCAAGAATTGTCAGAGGGGCAAGCTTATCTGTGTTTACAGGCATTAAATCAAACCAAATTTTTGGGACGTATAACAATGTGTGTCAGATCGAGGTAGGCCTTTCACAAAAAAAGCAAGCCACGACAGCAACGGCACGCGTCTCTACGACCACCATCTAATAATGAGCCGATTATAGCGTAAAACTTGCTAAGGTATAGCCAAAAACTTAGTGACAAAGTCGCGCGAGATATAGCGAACCTTAAACTAAGGATTTATACATGGCGTAGGCGTCTATCGTAAAGCCTGCGGGATGATCCCAAGGTGAAAAATTCCCTAACGTGTAGCCTAGCCCTTGATAAAACACCACGGCATTAAGTGATGCAGACAGGGACAAGGCGTTTAAGCCAGCGTCGATAGCCTGAGCCTCAAGAGCCCTGACTAGGCATTTCCCATAACCTTCACCGATAAAACAGGGATCGACAAAACAAGCTTCTAGGCTCGAACTTGAGCGGTCAATAAAGCCAAAACCAATCAATTGGTCGCTGTCATCTACCAATACCATCGCCTGATTATTCAATAAAACATTGCTGAAATGCACAGGCATCTCGACACCACTCTATCGCACCAATAAGTCGGACGAATAGTGGCTCGCACATCCCTTTAGTATGGCGCGCGTTCGAATTTGCCATATTTCACTCACCTCGTTGTGAGTGGCCAACCTCCATGCCGACATATCTGCTCCAAATAAAAACCCATGTTAATAACAGCAATTACTCGCTACCATATCAGCGTAGCCATTGGCGATTCAACCATAGTTAATATGTACAACAGCTTGATGATACTCATCAGCAAAGCTGTTTTTTTACTTTACATCAAGGAACCGCATTGAATAGCTCACCAGTATCGAACGCCTCAAAGGTTTGGCATCAAGGCGCTATAGTCTTTGCACTGTGCTCTGCGGTGCTAATGGGTACAATTGGTGCGCTGGCACAAGCAAGCATGCTCGATGCCACAACCGTAACGTTTTACCGCCTATTCATCGGCGCCGTGTGTTTATTAGCTTATATGGTTATCACAGGCAAACATCGCCAAATTCTTCACTGCCCCAGTAAACACAATGTTATTAACGGTGCCATGCTGGCTGGATTCATGGTGTTTTACGTTGAAGCCATTAACTATATCAACATGGCCAATGCGGTGATGGTGATCTATTTAGCACCACTGTTCACCGCCGCAGGGGCACATTTCTTGTTTGCAGAAAAGCTCAATAGGTTTACCCTCTCCGCTATTGTTACGGCACTCATGGGGGTGGTCTTTATATTACCTAGTCTATCTTCGCTAACAGACGATCCACAGCAATGGCGAGGCTATGGCTTCGCACTTTTAGCGCTGCTTAGCTATAGCAGTTTTATGCTGGTTAATCGCCGCTCAATACACACAACTCCCTATCAAAGTACCTTAGTCCAGCTCATTATAGGCGCATGCTGTTTACTGCCTTTTGCGCTTAATCAAGCAGTGGTTCCCAGCATTGAACAGTGGGGCTGGCTGTTATTGATCGGGTTTTTCCCTGGTTTCTTAGCTATCTTGCTGGCTGTTAAAGCATTACGCGAGCTGCCCACTGCAACCTTTGGCACCTTAGCCTATATGGAACCGGTTACAGTAGTGCTGCTCGGCTGGACGCTGTTTTCACAATACCTTACAGTAGATCAATTGGTTGGCTGCGTGCTAATCGTTATTGCAGGCCTAATTCAAACCCGATATAGCCATAGAAATCATGTTGAGTAACGACCTAAAATCACAGGAAGCGAGTATGAGTAGTGAGCAAGTAAGGATTGTCATTGTTGGCGGTGGAGCCGGTGGACTCGGCCTTGCCACCCAGTTGGGACACAAATTGGGTAAAAAAGGCCACGCTGAGATTATCTTAATCGATAAAAACCGTACCCATATTTGGAAACCTCTACTGCATGAAGTCGCAACAGGCTCGCTTGATGCCGATCTCGATGGTGTAGTTTACTCAGCTCACGCCGTAAAGCATGGGTACCAATTTCAACTGGGTGAACTCAATGATATCGATTTAAAACAAAAATGTATCTCCTTAGCCCCCATAGTTAACGCCAACGGCGAATCGCTATTACCTAGCAGACAATTGAGTTACGATAAATTGGTACTCGCTGTAGGCAGCGTAAGTAACGATTTTGGCACGCCTGGAGTACAAGAGCATTGCTACTTTTTAGACTCCCACCAGCAGGCTAATCGATTTCACGACGCATTGTTAGACAGCTTTACCCGAGTGCATCAATCGGATGAACTCGGCGCGCTAAAAATTGCCATTGTTGGCGGCGGCGCCACTGGCGTTGAGTTGTCAGCAGAGCTATATCATGTCACCGAGTTGCTTAAAGTCTACGGCTTAAGCAAAATGACCGCCGATAAACTCAGCATTAGTTTGATTGAGGCTGGGCCTCGCATCCTCCCTGCACTACCAGAGCGAATTGCGGCATCAGCCACTCGCGAGCTGACCAAACTTGGGGTAGAAGTCAGGCAAAACACCCGTATCAGCGAAGCCACAGCCAAGGGCTTTTTAACCTCAGAATCTGAACTTATCGATGCACACCTCATGCTTTGGGCGGCAGGCGTTAAAGCGCCAGAGTTCATTAGACAGATAGATGGATTAGAGCTTAATCGCGCCAATCAGATATTGGTCAAGCCGACACTGCAAAGTCTCACCAACGACTCACTCTATGTGATCGGTGACTGCTGCGCCTGTAAGCAAGCTGATGGCAGTTTTGTGCCACCGCGAGCGCAATCCGCCCATCAGATGGCTCAATGTGTCGAAGCTAATATTCTTAATGAAATCAATGGTAAAAGTTTGAATGAATATGAATATATCGATCATGGGTCGTTAGTAAACTTATCACGTTTTAGCACAGTGGGTAGTTTAATGGGTAACCTCACGAAAAACAGCATGTTTGTAGAAGGTAAAATTGCCCGCTTTATGTATATCTCCCTTTATCGCATGCACCAAAAAGCGATTCATGGCGTCCCTAAAACCTTCGCCCTATGGGTAGCAGAAAAAGTGATGCGAGTCGTGCGCCCAAGAATGAAACTGCACTAAAGTTTTAGTGATAGTTATTGTAATTAATAGTGATAGTTATTGTAATTGATAGTGATAGGGATAGTGAAACAGGGTTACTTTTTCTGTTTCACTAGCCTAAATGGCTTGTCGTTAGCTCAATAATCAAGATGAATAATTGGAAACGAGCTTAATCAATGTGTTCTAAAAAACGAACCGCATTGTCCAAATTGCGGGTGCGGCGCATGGGTGGCAAAGAGTTGATAAATGCCTGTCCGTAGGGGCGATTAACGATACGGTTATCACACAAGATCAATACACCGCGATCTTTTTCATCACGTATCAATCGACCTACGCCTTGATTTAAGGTGATAACCGCTTGCGGCAAGGACAAACTCATAAAAGGATCGTTCCCTTCACGCATTACCCCTTCGGCCCTTGCCTTATACAAGGTGTCATCGGGTGACATAAATGGCAGTTTATCGATAATGACGCAGCTTAACAGTTTACCGCGCACATCCACCCCCTCCCAAAATGCCCCCGTCCCCAACAAGACCGCATTGCCCAATTGACGATACTTTTTCAGCAAGGTTTGTTTACCAGCCTGGCCCTGCACTAATAGGGGATATTGCACTCGACCGTGCAGCGCTTGCGCCACCTGATTGAGCATTCGATGACTAGTAAACAGCATGAAAGTACGACCTTTAGCGGCATTGATGGCTTGTATCGCCACATCAACCAGCTGCTTAGTGGCGTTATCATGTTGGCTGACGCTCCCGAGATGACGAGGTACACAAAATAGTGCTTGGCGGCCATAGTCAAACGGACTATCTAAAATCAAGGTGTTAGCAGTATTAAGCCCAAGCGCTTTGGTAAATAAGCCAAGATCACGATTAATTTGTAAGGTCGCTGAGGTAAAGATCCAACTGGTGTCAGTTCGAAACAGTGCTTCACACTCTTTGGCCACATTGATAGGTGAAATACGCAGCACGATATGTCGATAGCCATATTCGACGCTGTACGCGCTATTGTGATTGTCACATTGGAAAAATGCCGCCAATTTACTTAAGTAAGCATCGAGTTTTTCAACACAATCATCGAACTCTTCATTACGGCCAAGGTATCCAAGCAACATATTTTTATAGGCAGTTAGCTCCTCTAGCAATCCCCATGAGGCGGCCATCAATTCTCGATTACTGAGTAAGTAACGCCAATCCACTTGCTCTGTTGCAAACATTAAAGATTGCCATTGTTCAAGTTGGGTTAAACAGCGCGCCGTCATGGCTGCTATCTGCGGCGAGTCCGCCATAGATTGGCGATAAAGGTTGGCAAATTGTTCAATAAGATTAAGTAAACTTTTGATAGTCAGTTGCTGACCAAAATAAGTCACAGCAATATCGGGCAGCAGGTGAGCCTCATCGAAAATAACCGCATCGGTATCGGGCAATAGCTCGGCAAACCCGGTCTCTTTTAGAACACTATCGGCCAAAAATAGATGATGATTGACCACAATAATCTTGGCTTCCATCGCCTTTTGCCGGGCTTTACGGGTGAAACAGGGCTCATAATGCTCACAGGCTTTACCAATGCAAGTCTCTTTTGAGCTAACGACTAACGGCAACGCCGCTGAGTTTTCTGAAACCGTATTTATTCCACCAATATCACCATCGATGGTTTGCCCAGCCCATTGATTTATCCGCAAAAGATCATCTAACACTTGGCTATCCATCACATCAGCGCCGCTGAGTTGGCGTTCCATATTGCGCTGACACAGGTAGTTACTACGCCCTTTCAGTAACGCAACCTTCAGTTTGATATCGAGCATCTGCTGCAGTGCGGGTAAGTCTTTAAAAAACAGCTGTTCTTGTAAGTTTTTACTCCCCGTGCTGACAATCACTTGCTTACCGCTTAACAGCGCGGGCACAAGGTAGGCATAGGTTTTACCCACCCCCGTTCCCGCCTCCACAACCAGATTTTGACCATGCCAAATGGCCTCGCTCACTGACGATGCCATTTGTTGCTGTTGAGGTCGGCAGCTATAGCCACTCACTAGTTGGGCAATGACGCCGTCATTAGCAAATATCTGCTGTACCTCTTGGGTTAATCTGCTGGTCAATCTAGGTCCATGTTCTATCTGATGTAAAGTGATGCAGGCATTATCCGTGTTTTATCTATGAGTACAAGTTGAGGCCGCTACCAAGTTAGGGATTTGGATAACAAGTTTACGCAAACAAGCTGAATATTTTTCAATGCAGTAAAATAAGGGTTGCATAAACATCCAGTCTTGATTAGTTTAAATACAACTTAGGCGAAAGCATCGTCCAAATACTAAATTATCGATACGAGAAAAGAATATGACCCAGCGTTTGAATACTATCCATCATCACCATCATATGCGGTAGCCTTCGGACGCTTACTGCCGGAGGACTATTTCCTTCTGGCGGTTGATTCAAATGAGATCAAAAACCCCTGGAAGGAATTCCGGGGGTTTTTAGTTTTAAGTTTAAGATTTTGTTTTTATACAATTAATTTTATTGAATCAACACAGAGGAAGTCAGTTATGTCAGAGTCAAACAGATTACGTATCGCGATCCAAAAGTCAGGCCGCTTATCTAAAGAGTCTCAAAAGCTACTAAAAAGCTGTGGCGTTAAATTTAACGTTAACGAACAGCGCCTTATCGCACACTCAGACAATATGCCAATCGACCTACTCCGCGTACGCGATGATGACATTCCAGGCTTAGTCATGGATGGTGTCGTTGATCTAGGCATCATCGGCGAAAACGTGCTCGAAGAGGAGCAAATTGAGCGCCAAGCCATCGGTAAACCTGCTGAATGCCTTAAGTTAAGAGAACTTGATTTTGGTGCGTGTCGATTATCACTTGCTGTACCAACCGAATTTAGTTATCAAGACGCGACCTCACTAGAGGGGCTTCGCATAGCGACTTCTTATCCGAACCTGTTACGCCGCTACATGCAGGAAAAAGGCATTAACTACCGAGACTGTATGTTAAAAGGCTCAGTTGAAGTCGCGCCTCGTGCAGGGCTTGCTGATGGCATATGCGATCTGGTATCAACAGGCGCAACACTCGAAGCCAATGGTTTGTACGAAACTGAAGTGATCTACCAATCTATGGCCTGCATCATTCAGTCGACGCAAGAGCAAACTCCCGACAAACAAGCCTTAATCAACAAGATTCTTTCTCGCATCAATGGCGTTGTACGAGCCAAAGAGAGTAAATATATTCTGCTGCACGCGCCTACCGAAACCCTTGACCAAATTGTTGCACTGCTCCCAGGCGCTGAAAATCCAACCGTACTGCCACTGAACGATGACACCAATCGTGTGGCCATCCACGCGGTAAGCACAGAAGATCTGTTTTGGGACACCATGGAGGAGCTCACTAAGTTAGGGGCAAGCTCAATCCTTGTCATGCCAATCGAAAAAATGATGGGTTAACACTATGACGCTAAATACGAGTACCGATGCAATGAAGGTCGAGATGCAACAACTCAATTGGGGAGCGTTAAACCTTAGTGAGCAAAAACAAGCACTGCAGCGCTCTCCCCTCGTTGGCGATTTGGCACTAGAGCAGAGTGTCAAAAACATTATTGATACAGTGGCTAACGAGGGTGATGTCGCGCTCAAGCAATTTTCAAAACAGTTTGACAACGTCAAATTGGATGAGCTTG
The DNA here is from genome assembly GCF_001735525.1 of Shewanella colwelliana. Taxonomy (NCBI): domain Bacteria; kingdom Pseudomonadati; phylum Pseudomonadota; class Gammaproteobacteria; order Alteromonadales; family Shewanellaceae; genus Shewanella; species Shewanella colwelliana. Next base: position 215,112 of record NZ_MCBT01000048.1, on the reverse strand, counting down.
CACTGTCTGGCATGGAGATAGAAGCCGCCTGCGCGAGAGTCAGCGATGAGATAAAGAGCGCCATAGCGCAAGCTATGGGCAACATAGAGACCTTCCATAAAGCACAAGCCTTTCAAGGCATTGATGTTGAAACTCAAGCGGGTGTGCGCTGCGAGCTTCGTAGTGAGTCCATTGAGAAAGTAGGGCTTTATATTCCTGGAGGCAGTGCGCCGCTCATATCTACGGTATTGATGCTCGCACTGCCAGCCAAAATTGCGGGATGTGAGCAACGTGTGCTCGTCAGTCCACCACCCATTGATGATGCCATTGTCTATGCAGCCAATGCATGTGGGATCACAGAGATTTTTCAAGTCGGTGGTGCCCAAGCCATCGCCGCCTTGGCACTGGGCACTGAGTCGATACCTGCTGTCGATAAAATATTTGGCCCAGGTAATCGTTATGTCACCGAAGCTAAACGTCTAGTATCCCAAGATAGTCGCTGTGTGGTAAGTATCGATATGCCAGCTGGGCCTTCAGAGGTCTTAGTTATCGCAGATAAAGACGCGAACGCCAATTTTATCGCCGCCGACCTATTGTCTCAAGCGGAGCACGGCCCAGACTCGCAAGTGATGCTGGTCACCGACAGCCAAAAACTCGCTAATGAGGTCAATCAAGCGCTGCAACAACAACTTGCCCTGTTATCTAGAGCCGATATCGCGAAGACGGCGCTATGTTGCAGCCGCACCTTACTGGTTAGCGATATGAATGAAGCCGCTAAAGTGTCCAACCGTTATGGCCCAGAACACTTAATTATTCAGACCTGTGCACCTCGTGAACTGCTCAGACAAATTCGCGCTGCGGGCTCGGTATTTTTAGGGGCCTACACACCAGAGTCGGTGGGCGATTATGCCAGTGGCACTAACCATGTGTTACCCACCTACGGTTATAGCAGGGCCGTCTCTAGTCTATCACTTGCCGATTTTTGCCGTCGTTTTACCGTGCAAGAACTCAGTGCAGAGGGATTAATGAGACTAGGCCAAAGCGTAATGACGCTTGCCAGCGCCGAGCAACTCGATGCCCACAAAAATGCTATCGCGGTGCGTTTGCTTAGCATTGAAGCGGCAACAAGTACGGATAAGGGAGCTTAATTATGGAGCAGAAGTTAACTATTGCCGAGCGACTAGCACGCCCAGAGCTGCTGACGCTGCAGCCCTATCAGTCTGCGCGCCGCATTGGTGGTGAAGGACAGGTTTGGGTCAATGCCAATGAGTCACCGTTTAACAATAGTGATATCGACGGCCTCAATCGCTATCCTGAATGTCAGCCACCCGCACTTATTAATGCTTATGCCAAATATGCAGGTGTGACTGCCGGTCAAGTCCTCACCAGTCGCGGTGCTGATGAAGCTATCGAGCTGTTAATTCGTACCTTTTGTGTACCAGGCAAAGATAGCATTGCCTGTTTTGGCCCGACCTATGGCATGTACGCCATTAGCGCACAAACCTTTAATGTCGGTGTTAATGCCCTGCGTCTTAATGATGAATATCAACTGCCAAACGACATCGATGTGCAAGTTGATGATGCCAAGTTGGTGTTTATTTGTAATCCCAACAATCCCACTGGCACTGTCATTAACCCAGAGGTGATCGAGCAGGTGATCGCAAAACTGCCTGATGCTCTCGTCGTTGTCGATGAAGCCTATATCGAGTTTTGCCCCGACTACAGTGTTGCCAACCTTATCAATCAGTTTGACAATCTCATCGTGCTGCGCACCTTATCCAAAGCATTTGCGCTGGCGGGCGCTCGCTGTGGCTTCATGCTCGCCAATGAGATGATCATTGAGATGGTGATGCGAGTCATCGCGCCCTACCCAGTGCCTTTGCCTGTATCCAACCTTGCTTGCGAGGCGCTAAGCCCACAAGGCATCGACACCATGAAACAACAGGTTAGCCAACTTAAACAAAATGGTTTACGACTCAGTGAAGCCTTGCTGCGCATCGGCGCTCAAGTCCTGCCCGCCAATGGTAACTTTGTATTGGCGACCTTTGACAATGTCACCGAAATCCAAAACAAACTTAAGCAAGGCGGCGCTGTCGCGCGAGCCTATAAAGATCCCGCTCTAGCCAACAGCATTCGATTTAGTTTTGCCAGTGATGAACAAACGGATACGTTAATCAATCTGCTTATTGATTAATCGCCGAGAAGCACAGATATTGACCCATATAACCCTAACTAGTGGCACAGAATAAGAATTGAAATTGAAGGTAGAATAAAGATGAAACAAAAGATCCTTTTTATCGATAGAGATGGCACCATCATCGAAGAGCCAATCACCGACAAGCAAGTTGATAGTTTGTCCAAGCTGGTATTTGAACCGCAAGTGATCCCCGCGCTACTTAAGCTTCAAGGTGCAGGCTATCGTCTAGTCATGGTCAGTAACCAAGATGGATTAGGCACCCCGTCGTTCCCTAAAGATGATTTTGACGCGCCGCAGAACATGATGATGCAGATATTATCCAGCCAAGGGGTAGTGTTCGATGACGTGCTGATCTGCCCACATTTTAATGATGAAAACTGTAGTTGTCGTAAGCCTAAACTGGGTTTAGTTAAATCATACCTTACCGAAGGCCGTGTCGACTTTACTGGCTCTGTTGTCATAGGCGATAGAGAAACTGACCTAGGCCTTGCTGACGCCATGGGAATTAAAGGGCTGCAATATAACCGTGAAAACCTTAATTGGGATGCCATTGCCGACGACCTCTTGGGCACTAATCGTGTTGCAACCGTTGTGCGCACCACAAAAGAAACCGACATCCGCGTCACGGTAGATTTAGATAGCCAACAGAAAAGTGACATCAATACAGGCATTGGCTTTTTTGACCACATGCTAGATCAAATCGCCACCCATGGCAGCTTCAAGCTGGATGTAAGCGTCGATGGAGACTTAGAGATTGACGATCACCACAGCGTCGAAGATACCGCCTTAGCCATTGGTGATGCACTAAGACAAGCCTTAGGTGATAAGCGTGGTATCGCTCGCTTTGGCTTTAGCATCCCTATGGATGAAGCCAGTGCCACTTGTCTGCTGGACTTATCAGGGCGGCCGTTCATCAAGTTTGATGGCCAATTTGAACGCGAAATGGTGGGCGAGATGGCGACCGAAATGGTGCCACACTTTTTCCGCTCATTTGCTGATGGTCTGCGCTGTACTCTGCATTTGTCCACCAACGGCGACAATGATCACCACAAAGTAGAAAGCTTATTTAAAGTGCTCGGTCGTACCCTGCGCCAAGCGGTTAAGATTGAAGGCGATGCGCTGCCATCGAGCAAAGGTGTGCTATGACAACCGCTCAAGACACCACCGTCATAATCGACACTGACTGCGCCAACTTAAGTTCGGTGCGCTATGCATTTGAGCGAATCAAGGCCAATGTGACCGTCACCGATAATATTGACGCCATTAAAGCGGCCACTCGAGTGGTGCTACCTGGTGTTGGTACGGCAAGAGCGGCCATGCTATCGCTCAATAATAAAGCGCTAATCGATACCATTACAGACTTAACGCAGCCAGTACTTGGTGTTTGTTTGGGGATGCAATTGTTAACGACGCAGTCAGCGGAACGAGGCAGCGATACTAACGATTGCCGATGTCTTGGCATTATAGACACTGCTATCGGCGAGCTCGATAGCCAAGGTTTGCCGTTGCCCCATATGGGTTGGAATCAAATCACTACAACGGCGCACCCACTTTTTAGTGGTATAGCGCCGGGGAGTTATGTGTATTTTGTGCATAGCTATCGTGCTCCGATCAGCCAATACACCATTGCTAGCAGTCAATATGGCGAGCCCTTTAGTGCGGCCATCGCCAAGGATAACTTTATGGGCGTGCAGTTCCACCCAGAGAAAAGTGCCGCCATTGGCGCTCAGATCCTGAAAAACTTTATGAAAATGACCAGTAACAGTCTAAATCTACAAAGATCGGAGGTTGCCCAATGATTATCCCCGCAATCGATCTTATCGACGGCCAAGTGGTTCGCCTCTATCAAGGCGACTATAACCAGCAAACCACCTTTGCCTTAAGTCCATTAAGCCAACTTCAATCTTATCAAGCACAAGGCGCCCAGTGGCTACATATCGTTGACCTTACAGGCGCCAAAGATCCCGACCTACGCCAAACAGCATTGATAGCTGAACTAGTGAACGGGCTTAAAGCCAATATTCAAGTGGGCGGCGGCATTCGCAGCGAAGCCCAAGTAGCGGAGCTGCTGGAGATTGGCGTCAAACGAGTGGTGATAGGCTCACTCGCGGTCAAAGAGACGGCACTGGTGCAAAATTGGTTTACCAAATATGGTAGCGACGCCATCTGTTTAGCACTCGATGTCAATATCAATGAAGAGGGCGAGAAAATCGTTGCCGTGTCAGGCTGGCAATCGGGTGGCGGTAAAACCTTAGAGTCCTTAGTGGAAGCCTTTACACCTTATGGCCTAAAACACGCACTGGTGACCGACATTAGTCGTGATGGCACCCTGAAAGGTAGTAACACCGAATTATACCAAGAGATCGCGCAGCTTTATCCCGATATTACATGGCAAGCGTCTGGTGGTATTGCTAATCTCGAGGACGTTGCCGCAGTAAGAGACAGTGGCGCCAACGGTATTATTATCGGCAAAGCCCTATTAATTGAAAACTTTAGTGTCGAGGAGGCTATCCAATGTTGGCCAAACGCATAGTCCCCTGCCTTGATGTCCGCGAAGGTAAAGTGGTTAAAGGCGTCCAGTTTCGTAACCATGAAATTGTCGGCGACATAGTCCCCCTGGCCGCACGTTACGCCGTTGAGGGCGCCGATGAACTGGTGTTTTATGACATTACCGCCAGCGCGCACGACCGTGTGGTTGATAAAAGTTGGGTGAGCCGGGTTGCCGAGCAGATTGATATCCCCTTCTGTGTTGCGGGCGGAATAAAAACGATTGCTCAAGCGCGAGAAAAACTTGCCTTTGGCGCCGATAAAATCTCGATTAACTCACCAGCCTTAAGCAATCCTAGTCTAATCGATCGCCTGCAGGATGAGTTTGGTCGCCAATGTATCGTTATTGGTATCGACTCCTTCTATGACGCTGACAGCAATAGCTACAAGGTTAAGCAGTTTACTGGTGATGAAGCCGCGACTAAAGATACCCAATGGTATACCCAAGACTGGGTTGAAGAGGTTCAAAAACGTGGCTGCGGAGAAATTGTACTGAACGTCATGAACCAAGATGGTGTGCGCCAAGGTTATGACATTAAACAACTATCAATGGTACGCGCCATCTGCGATGTTCCCCTTATCGCTTCTGGCGGTGCTGGCACCATGGAACATTTTAAGCGTGTGTTTACCGAGGCTAACGTTGATGCAGCCCTCGCCGCTAGCGTATTCCATAAGGGAATTATCGATATTCAGGCACTTAAACGTTACCTCATCAGCAACGCGATACCTATGCGCGTCTAACCCAATTGAAGGATAAACAATGAAAAACATCGAAGATTTTAGTCAACTTGATTGGGACAAACAGCAAGGCTTGCTGCCTGCGGTAATACAAAACCATTTAACGGGTAAGGTGCTGATGCTGGGTTATATGGATAAGGAAGCGTTAGTTAAAACCTTAACCACTAAGCACGTGACTTTTTTTAGCCGCAGCAAGCAACGCTTGTGGACCAAAGGTGAAACCTCTGGTAATACGCTAAATTTAGTGGCTATCGACACGGATTGCGATCATGATAGCTTATTGGTGCAGGTGATCCCAAATGGACCAACCTGCCACCTCGAACGAGAAAGTTGCTGGCCAGACGGGGATGCACACCCCTTTATCGACAACTTAGGCAAACTGATCGCTTCTCGTAAAGGTGATGACCCAGAATCTAGCTATACCGCCCATCTATTTGAGCGTGGCACTAAGCGTATCGCTCAAAAAGTAGGCGAAGAGGGGTTAGAAACCGCGTTAGCTGCTGCGACTCATGACAAAGCAGAGTTAATCGATGAGGCATCGGATCTCATCTACCACCTATTGGTGTTGCTTGAAGACCAAGACCTAAGCCTTGCCGATGTTACCGACAATCTCGTTAAACGTCACAACAAGGTAAAATAAGTTTAGCGCACAAAAAAAGCACCTCAGTAAGCCACTGAGGTGCTTAACATTTATTCTATAAGCCTATTGACGAATAAAGTTAACCGTTTCTTCTACGACCCCATCCCCATCTTCGTCAACACTCAGCACTAATACATTGTCTTCAACACTAACAAATAGTCCAAGTTCAGGATTTTCGGCAAAGTCTGTCAAGCCTGTATCACCGTTGCTATCAAAAGTTTGGGTCACCGTCATACGATTGGTCTCACTATCAATCGCATAAGTGCCCCACTCCATCCCTGACTCTTCACTTTGATCATCGAAGTCTACTTCAGCGTGCACATAAGTACCGTCGTTATAAAAAATGAACATCAACAGGTCATTCTCATCTGCATCCCCATCATTACGATCTCTAACGACCCAGGTACCAATAACACCATCATCAGGCAACGAATTAAATGAGATCGTACCATCAGATGTCCCATCTGCATCTTCATCGATGTCAAACACTAACTGACCATCGGCAACCTGTGCAAACAGCCTTGGCGCACCTTCCTCGGTAGTGAAATCAGTTAAGCCAGTATCACCATTCTCATCAAAGGTTTGAGTCGGTGATACTCGACCGGTCGCGCTATCACGTTCATAGGTTCCCCACTCCATTCCTGATATTTCATCGTCCGCTTCTTCTAGATCAACCTCTAAATGGATATAAGTTCCATCATCAAAGAAAACAAAGCTAAGCAACTCATTAACAGCATTACCACTGTTATCATCTAACTGATCCCATGCGCCAACAATACCGACCTGTACCTCATTGTCTCTCAGTTCACCAGAAAGATGTTCCAGTGCCGCATTTTCAGAAATTAGCGCGGTGACAGCGGTGTCCTGACCACCATTTTCAATGGTTGCTTGTACAGCCGATGACGCAGCAAAATCTGCCGTACTTAAACTGAAATCCACGGGCTCCGCAGCATCGATAGCCGTTTGAGTGATAGTAATACCATTGCTGGCATCACCATCTTGATCTAGGGTTTGCAGCAATCTCGCCATATTAACAACTGAAGAGTTGGTCACATCTTCTGTCGCTGCAATACTCAGCGGCGTCACCACACCGGTCGCTACCGTTGGTGGGAACTCAAGCCCACCGATAAAAAACGTCACCGTCTCACCAGCGATATAGTTATACTCGCCTTGCGCATTGGTTACCCCAGTTTGTGTTGCAGTGCGATAGCCAATGCCTATCACAGCGCTATCGATAAAAATACCTGCGCTAACAGTTGGACTAGGAGGAATTACTGGTGGCGGAGTGGTCGTTTCGTCATCATCACTACTGCCACATGCAACGAGTAAAGATGAAACAAGCAATGCTATCAGTTTTTTATTCATGTCATTTCCTTTAACATTCGTTCATTGAACTAGGTTGGATTATTTACGCAATGAAGCTCTTTTAGGTTAGAAGTAAAAACCGCAAACAGTCAATATATAACAAGTCCATATCGGTGCACTTGCACATGAAGCATAACAATACTCACTACTCCAATGACAAAAGTCAGTATCATTAATCACGGCAACCCGCCGATGCCAGCATATATTCTTATTTATAGTAAATAAGTCGAGTATATTGACTGCTAGCACCTTCATCCTTCGCTATAGAAAACACACTGTTTTATAGGTTATTTTGATGCGTAAACTACTGTAGCTAAGGCGCAGTTCTGCTACAATCTCGCGGTAATATCCCCTCTAACATTACATAAAAAAATAAAACCCTATGAATCATTCAAACAAAGTTTTAGCCGTTAACGATGATCTACCAATTCGTACAGACAAACCTGTTCATTCAGGTAAAGTTCGCAGCGTATATTGGCTTACTGCCGAAGACAGTGCGCGCCTGATCCAGCAAAAAGGTTACGATGTTCCCGCTGACACTCCGCTGGCCATTATGGTGATCAGCGACCGTATTTCCGCTTTCGATTGCATCTGGCAAGGCGAAAATGGTCTAAACGGTGTGCCAGGTAAAGGCGCTGCACTTAATGCGATCTCCAACCACTGGTTTAAGCTGTTCAAAGAGAAAGGCTTAGCCGATAGCCATATTCTTGATGTGCCACACCCCTTTGTATGGATTGTACAAAAAGCCCAGCCAGTGATGGTTGAAGCCATTGCACGCCAATACATTACAGGATCCATGTGGCGCGCTTATAGCAAGGGCGAGCGTGATTTTTGCGGTATTACCCTTCCTGAAGGCCTTGAGAAAGATCAAAAGCTTGACGAAGTGCTTATCACACCATCAACCAAAGGTGTACTCACCGGACTTGAAGGCGTACCTGAGGCTGATGACGTTAACGTATCTCGTGCCGATCTTGAACGCCACCTAGCAGGCTTTAACTTCCATCAGCCAAGCGATATCGACTTGTATGAGAAGTTACTCAAAGAAGGTTTTGCCGTGATAAGTGACGCCCTCGCCGCTGCCGATCAAATCTTTGTCGATACTAAGTTTGAATTTGGCTACGTTAACGACGCCGACGGCAATGAAAAACTGATCTATATGGATGAAGTGGGGACGCCAGATTCATCACGTATTTGGGATGGTGAAGCACGCCGCAACGGCAAGATTGTTGAGAAATCAAAAGAAGGTTTCAGACAGTGGTTACTTAATCATTTCCCTGATCCTGATATTCTGCTCAACAAAGAGCGCATGCCTGAGCGCTTCGCCTTGGCCAAGGATAACAAGCTCCCACTAGAAGTCATGATGGATATCTCCAATACTTATGTTGGTATTGCCGAAACCATCATTGGTGAAAAGTTAGTCTTGAGTGAAAACCCACGTCAGGAAGTGGTTGATATTCTACGTAATGAGTATCAACTGATTGTTGACTAGATATTAGCTTCTGGCTAAAAAATAAAACCGCAGTAGTCATTTAGCTACTGCGGTTTTTTGTTATCACCGCTAATTTGTGCCAATTAATAAATTGATGGTTCACCTGGCGGCCGAGTACGTAGCACTTTTAAAAACCACATATATTGCTCAGGGTATGCATTAATCACCTGCTCTACAGCACGATTAAGCGCTAGGGCCTCATTCTCTTTGCCTTGCATTTGGGCAGGATCAATCGGCGCCATCACGGTCAGTAGATACCGACGCGTTTTTTGGTTGTAGCCAATTTTTACAGGCATAACCTGAGCATTGCCTGCGGCCGCTAAACGGCCAACCACAGGTAACGTTGCCTTGACCGTGCCTAAAAACGGGGCAAAAACGCTTTTCTCTGGACCTAAATCTTCATCCGGCAAATAGAAAAAGCTATTGTCATTTTTCAGCTCTGAAAGCAGCGCACGAATACCAGCCTCGCGCATATAGATATTACCGCCTTGAGAGCTACGCATACGATTATTAAACCAATCGAATAGCTTATTACGATGGGCTTTTGCCATGGCGACCATAGGCAACTCAGCATTTAAGCGTAATCCGGCATATTCTATTCCCCACACGTGGGGCATGATAAAGATAACGGGTTGGCCACCATCACGGGCACGCTGCACGTGTTCAAATCCTACTAACTCAACACGACGACGAAGATTTTTAGTTGAGCGGAGCAACAGTTCCGATTGCGCGAGTAAGATCATGACAAAGTTTTCGACATTATCATCGAGTAACTGTGTGATCTCAGCTTCACTCTTTTCTGGGAAGCAAGCCACTAAATTGGCTCGTGCGACGCTAAGCGGTTTCTTAGCAATCTGCTTCACCAGTTTCGCTAATGTGCGCGCAATGGGGTCCCTCAGCCAAGCAGGCATTAACCCAAAAATCACTAGCGCACCAATAGCAAGCCAAGTTGGCCAGTGTTTTGGGTGCAAGAGTTCAAATTTAAAGCGGCGATCGAAATATTTTGGTTTTCTAGACAAGTAATTAAACCTCAAACTTGCGAAGAGTCCGATAAGACTGGAGTTCAGAAAAACAGAAAAAGCCACTCGTAGAGTGGCCTTAACTTTTAATCAAGTGAAGTTATTTACCGGCGTTAGCCTCTTCAACTCGACTCTTCAGTTTCTGTCCTGGGCGGAAAGTCACCACACGACGAGCAGAAATTGGAATATCCTCGCCTGTTTTAGGGTTTCTTCCCGGTCTTTGATTTTTGTCCCTTAGGTCAAAGTTGCCAAAGCCAGATAACTTGACCTGCTCACCGTTTTCTAGCGCTGACCGAATTTCTTCGAAAAACGCTTCAACCATCTCTTTAGCTACTCGCTTGTTAATTCCAAGCGTTTCAAAAAGATGCTCTGCCATTTCGGCTTTGGTAAGTGCCATACTTTTAATCCCTCAACAATGCGTTGAACTCTGACTTAAGTTCAGAAACTACTGCATCAACCATCTCAGCAATCTCTTTCTCTTCAAGTGTACGAGTGTTGTCTTGTAGTGTAAGTGCTATCGCCAAGCTCTTTTTGCCCGGTTCAACACCTTTACCCTGGTATACATCGAACAAGTTTAAGCCAACCAACTGATTTTCGCCAACTTTTCTTATCAAATTTACAACATTTCCTGCGGAGACCTGCTCATCTACGACGATAGCGATGTCACGACGGTTTGCTGGAAACTTAGATACAGTCTGGGCTTGAGGCAAACTTGCATGTAATAAAGCGTCTAATTCAAGCTCAAAAACAAATGTTTTTCCGTTTAGTCCAAATGGCTTTTCTAAGCTAGGATGAACGGCACCAATGACGCCTATCACACGATCATTTCTTAGTATTTCAGCACATTGCCCCGGATGCAGAGCTGAATGCGATGCTTTTCTAAAAGTAAATTCTTCATCAGAAACTGTCAAGCCGATAATCGCTTCTAAGTCACCTTTAAGGTCGAAGAAGTCAACGGTTTTTGATTCCATTGACCAATGTTCGTCATTTTGGTTACCTGAAATTACCGCGCCTAGCATAGCCTGCTGGCGTACATTTGACTCGGCGGTTTCATCTGGTACAAAACGTAGACCCGTTTCAAATAAACGAACACGATTTTGTTGACGACTCTGGTTGTAGCCAACCGCAGTCAATAGTCCAGTAAAGGTCGATAAGCGCATTGCTGACATCTCTACAGAGATTGGATTTGGCAAAATCATTGCCGTTTCACCGGGGTGAACCAACTCTTGCAGCTTGGGGTCAACAAAACTATAAGTAACAGCTTCTTGGAACCCACGTGCTACCATCATAGCGCGTACACGTTTTAGGCTGATGTCTGATTCTTTATGATCAGGCATACTCAACGCCGCGATCGGGGCCGTATTGGGGATATTGTTATATCCGTATATACGTGCAACCTCTTCAATGAGATCTTCTTCAATCGCCATATCGAAACGGTAAGTAGCTGTCGTTACCTGCCAGCTATCTTCAGCAACAACAACATTAAAGCCTAAGCGCTCTAAGATCTCTGTTACATCGCCATCACCAATATGGTGGCCCAATACTCTGTCTAGCTTGCTACGGCGCAGCAAAATGCTTACAGGCTGCGGTAGGTGCTCATCTGACTTAGACTCAACAACTGGACCAGCTTCACCACCACAAATATCCAGTACTAGGCGAGTCGCTCTATCCATCACTTTAGCTTGAAGCTCTGGATCGACACCACGCTCGAAACGGTGTGACGAATCAGTATGTAACCCTAAGCGACGTGACTTACCCATTATGGCAAGTGGCGCAAAGAACGCACATTCAAGCAGAATGTCTTGCGTATCCGTTGTCACACCTGATGCTTCACCACCAAATACACCTGCTAGTGCCAACGCTTTTTGCTGATCGGCAATCACTAAGGTATCACTAGGCACTGTGATCTCGTTACCATCGAGTAGTGTTAATTTCTCTTCGCCATCGGCTAGACGAATCGTGACATCACCGTTAAGCGTATTAAGGTCAAACGCATGCATTGGCTGACCGAACTCGATCAGTACATAGTTGGTGATATCAACAATAGGATCGATTGAACGAATACCACTGCGACGCAGCTTTTCTTGCATCCACAATGGCGATGGTGCTTTTACATCTACGTTTTTAACTACACGGCCTAAGTAACGTGGACAAGATGCTGGCGCTTGGTTGTCAATAACCACGGCATCATCGATGCTAGGTGTTACGGCTTGCCACTTTGGTTCCGTCACAGCTTGGCGATTAAGTACACCAACTTCCCTTGCTAAACCCGCCATACCTAAACAATCAGCGCGATTTGCGGTTAAATCCACATCAATGACGGCATCATTAAGGTCGAGGTATTCTCGCACATCGGTGCCAATTGGCGCATCAAGTGGTAACTCTATAATGCCATCGCTCTCTACATCGATCCCAAGTTCTGAGTACGAACAAAGCATACCAAAAGAAGGCTGACCACGAAGCTTAGCCTTTTTGATTTTAAAGTCACCAGGCAATACAGCACCAACCATGGCGACCGCGACTTTAAGGCCTAAACGACAATTTGGTGCACCACAAACAATATCGATTAACTCATCGTCACCAACATTGATTTTTGTTACACGAAGCTTGTCTGCATCTGGGTGCTGACCGCACTCGACCACTTCGCCAATTATCACGCCAGTAAAGTCTGCTGCAACGGCATCAACACCGTCGACTTCTAGACCTGCCATCGTAATTTGGTGTGACAGCTCGTCACGGGTAACACTAGGATTGACCCACTCACGAAGCCAAGATTCACTAAATTTCATTTTTTACTCGCTCCGTTATTTGAATTGCTTAAGAAAACGTAGGTCGTTTTCAAAGAATGAACGTAGATCATTAACCCCATAACGCAGCATAGAGAGTCGCTCTACACCCATACCAAACGCAAAGCCCTGATACTGTTCTGGATCAATGCCAACGCTGCGCAGTACATTTGGATGTACCATGCCGCAACCCAATACTTCTAACCATTTACCATTTTTGCCCATCACATCAACTTCGGCCGAAGGCTCAGTGAATGGGAAATACGATGGACGGAAACGTACCTGTAAATCTTCTTCAAAGAAATTACGTAAGAAATCGTGCAAGATCCCTTTCAGTTCAGCAAAGTTAACATGCTCATCGACCAATAAGCCTTCCACCTGATGGAACATAGGCGTATGAGTTTGATCGTAGTCGTTACGATAAACACGGCCTGGAGAGATGATTCTCAGCGGCGGCTTCTCATTTTCCATGGTGCGGATCTGCACACCAGAAGTCTGCGTACGCAGCATTAACTTTGGATTAAAATAGAAGGTATCATGATCGGCACGCGCAGGATGGTGCTCAGAGATGTTAAGCGCATCGAAGTTATGGAAATCATCTTCGATTTCAGGCCCCTGCTTAACGCTAAAGCCAAGTTCGCCAAAGAAGGTTTCGATACGTTCGATTGTACGCGTCACTGGGTGTAAACCACCATTGTCGATACGCCGACCAGGTAGCGTGACATCAATGCTTTCGGCTGAAAGTTTCTCTTCTAGCTCTTTCGCCTTTAAACCATCAATACGCTCAGAAAGCTTTTGTTGTACAGCTTGCTTGGCCTGATTAACGGCTTGACCGAAAGCGGGCTTCTCTTCAGCGCTAAGCTTGCCCATCATCTTCATCATGTCGGTGATTTTACCCTTCTTGCCTAGGTAATCGACACGAAGGTCATCAAGGGCTTTCAGATCATCTGTCCCTTCGATAGCCTGCAAGGCCTGTTCTACGATTTCTGTTAACTGTGACATCATCTCTTCCAGTACGCCCGACCTTAGATAAGGCCAAGACTTTCTATATGCTAGCTATTTATCTTGCGAAAATAGAAAAAGAGACAAATTTTACGTGACCACAAGGCGTTTGACTAGGGCTTATTTGGTATTTATCTAACGAAAGACAAGGCAAAACAATATTGAAGCGTTCAAAGTAACGACTATTGAATAAAAAGCACCCTAAAAATGTAATTTTGATTCGCGATGCCCCCAATGACGTTGTAAACTTCATCGGTACCTTAATTAACAATAATGATAAACAAACCGTACAAATAACCAACAACCGAACGCTTATCTCTAAATATCGGGTCAAGTTATTAAAACCTTTTCCGATAATTTATGTATATCCGTGTCGGCAACAGAGAATTGCTATGAAAGAAGTTAAATTTCGTTGGGTAGATCAATACCTTATTCACATGACCTTAAAGACCAAGTTTTCAATACTGGCCATTATCCCTATCATTACTTTAATGGGCTTATCTTATATTCTATATAGCCAGTTTACTGCCCAAGTCAGTCAAAGTTACCAAGATTCAAGTACCCAGCAAGCGCAACAGATGGCACAGCTCATTGACATCAGCAGCCGCTATATACCAGAGAGTGAACGACAATCTTTTAGCAATGAACTCACCCGCCAGGGGTTAGCTATCGCCAAGCAAAGTCTCTCTGGCGCAGCCTCCAAAGCTGTAACTAAAGGCGGGGGTGCGGTTGTAAATAATAATACAGTGACGGCTTATAGCGGTGAGACGCAACAAGGTTTAGTGGCAAAGGTGAGCATAAATAACCTAAGTAACGTCCTCGGTGAGTCACGAAATACAGTGATCCTTAGCTTGGTTATGTTAATTCTAGTGATCTTGATTAGCAGCTATTACATCTCGACATTTGTCGGTGGTGCACTTTATACCAATGTTATGGCACTCAAGCGTGCCGCAGATGGCGATCTCACCGGGCGACTAAACTTTTTTGAAGTTAACGATGAGTTCAGCATCTTGGCCATCAGTATCGACACTTTGGTTGAGCGCCAACACAACCTCGTTACCCAAATGACCCAAGCAAGCAGCCAAATTCGTAACGTTGTGCAGAGTTTTAGGCAAACGGCGCAAGAAGGCCAGAGCCTAGCAGCAGAGCAACGCCAGCATCTTGATTCGCTAGCCACCGCTATGGAGGAGATGACCGCAGCGGTAAAAGAGGTTGCTCGTAACGCAGAACAGTCTTCGACAGAAACACAAGAAGCTAATCAGCAAGTTGAAGCAGGCTCTAAAGATATCACCATAACCGTAGAAGCGATTGGTGCGCTTTCCAATGAGATCGGTGATGCATCAGAAGCAGTAAATACCCTCAATGACAATGCCGCCAAGATTGATGAAGTGGTGACCACCATTAATGCCATCTCTGAACAAACCAACCTGCTTGCCCTAAACGCTGCTATCGAAGCTGCCCGTGCTGGTGAGCAAGGACGTGGTTTTGCCGTTGTTGCCGATGAGGTTCGTACACTCGCGGGCCGAACCCAAGCAGCAACGGTTGAAATTAAGTCAATGATCGAAGCGCTACAAACTGGTTCCCAAGACCTCACACGCGTCATGAAGCGCACAGTGGACAAAGCAGAAGAAGGTAAGCAACACGTACTGGATACAGGCGAAGATCTGAAAGCAATCGCACACCACAGTGAAAAGGTATATGAGATGAGTGTGCTCATCGCGACATCTGCAGAGGAACAATCTGCGGTTGCCAACGAGATTGCCACCAATCTTATGGAGATCCGCAATCAATCCCACGACGTCGAACAATCGGCTAACCAGTCGGTGTCAGGCTGTGATGAATTGCACGCAACAGCTGAACAACTTGACCATTTACTCGTTGGTCTAAAAGTTTAACCCCCTTAATAACTGGCAGTAGACCTATTGGGTCGCTGCCAGTTCATTGTGTTTCCCTATTTTCAGTTAGCGATTTTTACTTTAGTCTTAGAGATTAACAGGTAATTGATGGAATAAACGGATGCGCGCCACTGAGAATAAAAACAAGGGAGATAGTCAAGCGCCGCTATGGCGAGATAGCCTAACGTTTAAGTTCACCGTAGTGCAATTTGTGGTTGCCGCACTGATCATTGCTTCAAGTATCTGGCTAATTTTCTCTACCGAACAAAAGCACCATATGGATACTCAGCTTTCGCTGAGCCAAAACCATGGCTTATCCGTTATCGCACAGTTACAGCAGATCACCTCAAAAATAGAAGCCTTAGCCGTTTCGATTGGAATTGTTGGTGAAACCTATCGTGATCAAGAATCGCTCATCGAACAGATAGTTCCACCGCTGTTGGCTATAGAAGAGAATGAACAACTCATCATTAGTGGTGGTTTATGGCCTGAGCCTTGGGCATTTAGCGAAAACAAACAACGTAATAGCTATTTTTGGGCAAGAGAAAAGAACCTCGACTTCCAATTTGAGGGGGGCTATAACACCGAAGTAAACACCAGTTACCATAATGAATTCTGGTATAAACCCGCTAAATATCTACAGAATGGTCACACACACTGGTCGAAAAGCTATATTGACCCCCATACTAATGCTGTGATGATCACGGCATCAGTTCCCATGCGGGTGGAACATAACTTTATTGGCGTTGCTACGGTTGATGTCTCACTCAATGCCTTAAATGAGCGCTTGCGTTTTTCCGATAAAAACCCACTTTCAAAAGGCTATCTGTTTGTCTTAGACAGTTTCAATAACTTGTTATCTGACCCCTTTTACGAAGCTGAGGAAACACCACTGGGCGACACACTGTTAGGCAAACCACTTGAAACACTCATTGAACAATATCCCGCTTTATCTGCGATAGATTCAAGTATAAAGAGCATTGATAGCGATTTTGCTAAACAGGTACTGGCCACATCCGTCTATCAAGATACACAACTTGACGATCTGCTTAATAATACCGCCCAGTCCGAAAAGCAACGTCTATCAGTGCTGCTAAATGCTTCTGTACAGCATCTTGAGCTTAAACAGGATCCCGTGATCATATCACTCGAGTCAGGGCCCATTTTTAATGAGCCTGTCTTAATATCAATATTCCAAATGCCACAGACATACTGGAAAATAGTATTAGTGACTCCACTATCGAGCTTGTCGCAACAGGCGAATGCAATTGCAATCAAAATTGGCGCGTTTTTGCTACTGGCGCAGCTCATCGCACTATTTGTACTGTTTATATTTCAACATAAACTATTTATTCGGCCGATATTTCAAATTGTCTCTGCACTACAGAGTGGTAATTTAGGTCGACTGGAGCTCGATGCCAACCGCCGAGATGATGAAGTTGGCCAACTTGCCAAAGCCTTTATTGCCCGCAGCAACCAATTAGAGATAGCCTATGCAAGCCTTGATGCGGGAAATCTGGCACTTGAGCAGCAACTGGCCATGCAAATACATGCTCAACAAGAGCTTGAGGCAAAGAAGGAGTTAATAAATTCGCTGTTAAATGCATCACAAAACCTAATCTGCATTAAAGATATTAATGGGCGTTACACCCTAATTAATGACAAGTTTTGTGAAGTATTGGGCATCGAACGACAACAGATATTAAATCGATTAGATAGCGACATCTATCCTAAGCATATCGCTGCTATCATTGCAGCTCACGACCAACTCATCATCGAATCAGATAAAGCACAAAGCTTTGAGCAACCCATACCAACGGTACAAGGGGAACGCACCTATCTCATCACTAAATACCCGATAAAAGATAGTGATGATAATCTGATAGCCTTGGGTGCAATGGCTGTTGATATTAGTAGCTTAAAAGAGAAATATGAAGAGCAGCGACAAACTTCAGCTCGCCTAAGCATAACCATTGATGCACTAAGAAAATCATTGACGCTTGCAGAAGCAAAGAGCACTGCGTTAAGAGAGCAGTTAACCCTTGGGGCAGATGCTAGCCAGAAAAAGGGGCAATTGGCCCGCATAGAATCAGAGCAGTTACATATATTGCCACAGGTAGTTGAACAGCTTTTCAAACATCAGCTGGTAAACCTTGAGCAACTATTTTTATCATTTCATCAGCAATCATCGATACAAGCCCCTTCTGCAAATCGTTTGCTAGTGATAGACCGACTGACTCAGCAAATCGACATAATCCGTCATACGCTCGCCCTGCTCAGTCGAAGTAATGGCACAGTTAAATCAATAAACTTAGCGATGTTTATTCAAGATGTCACGAGCGTTCTCCATCCACAACTAGCAGCTAAGAATGTTGATATTGAGGTCAACTGTGCCACAGCCGTTACAATCAATATGGCGGCATGGGACCTGTTTACCATCAGCTATCAAATACTCTCAAACACCCTAATTGACGGGTTTGGCCAAACATATGAACGTGATACCGCTGCGAGTATTACTATCGATATTAGCGCGAAGAAAGACTATGTTATCCTGCGCTTTCACGATAACGGATCGGGACTGAGCAGCGACATGCTTGCGAGAATACAGCAACAGCTTAAGCAGCAACGCCATGATGGCACGCTTAATAAACTCAACCTATGGCTTAGCGAACGCTATGAGGGTGAAATAAAGATTAACTCTGTCCTCGGCCGATACACAGAGATAACCGTCAGTTTTAACCCTAATTTACCTTAGAGGCTAACAGCTTAAAGAGAAACCTTGGTCTCGCAGCATTCTTACAATGGTAAAGTGGTAATCGTTTATATGCTATAAGAACAGAAAAGAGGCTTGCGCCTCTTTCTTGTTATTACTTTATAGCGATACATCGACCATATAATGACCCTGAAGCCAATTACGCCCAATGAGCAATTTGTGCGTCATCTTGCTTCTATCACGTAAATTCACTTTAACCTTATACTCTTTACCTAGCTCTCCCACTTGTAACTCCACCATGTAACGTATCTCGCTACCTTGAGCATTACGTATTAACGATGTTTCCACAATACGAGCATGAACACGATGCTGCTTGCCCTGTTCATTTTCGGTAGTAAAAAATAGCATTTTTCCGACATTTTTCTCCATGTCATCAACGCCATTCTCAACCTTTAGATCTACAGCATGTAGTGAGTTCTCAACCGCACCAGTATCAATACGTGTGTTAAATAGCAATCCAGTTTCAACAATACTAATGGGGGCGACAGGACCAATCAATTGTTTATCAGCCACGTCAACAATATATTTGCCCTTAAGCCAATTCCGCCCAATTAAGAGTTTGTAATCCATGTGGCTACGGTCTCGTAGGTTAACTTTGACCTTGCGTTCGTCCCCTTTCTTACCAATCTTAAGTGACACCATGTAACGCGTTTCAGTGCCTTGAGAATTGCTCACCGTCGACGTTTTAACAATTGTTGCACTTAAGCGCTTTGACTCGCCCGTACGATTTTCGGTGGTAAACCAAATGGTTTTTCCCACATTGTCCTTCATATTTTTAGCGCTACCACCTTCGACTTCTAAATCAAAAGCATGTATTGAAGTATTGCCCGCGCCGGTATCAATGCGCGCTTCATAAGTTAAACCAACCTCACTCACACTCATTTGCGCCGTTTGGCCGATGATCGCTTTTTCACCAGCAAATGTTGGTGCGGCAATCATTAGTGCACTCAAAATTAATATTCTTAGCATTTACAACCTCAAATTATCTACTAAAAAGCCGACCTAAAGTCGGCTTTATCCATTCACTTAACGTTTATGCGTCATGATGAAGTATCCAATCCTGTGCGTTTTCCACTTCCATACGACTAAAAACTTTAACCGGACATGGCACCATATAAGCCAGTACGCTTGCCGTATTCGCAACCAAATCATTATCAGTGATGATGGCAACTCTTGAAAAATCAGTCAAATGAAAAAAGCCTAATTTGGCGTCATCCCACAGCGTTTCAACAGAAACGCCCTCAAAACCTTCACTAAATTCATACCATAATTTAATTGTTGCGTGGTCCATTAACTTAGCCTCAATTGCTGGAAGCAAATGCTGCTCGTAGTCTTCACTAGTTAACACACCTAACGCCTTAATAGCGACAACATCGTGGTGAAACCCATCTAACAGCTGTATCATGATGAACTCCGTTTTTAATCAGAATGCTAATGAACAAAGTGAAAAACAAACAGGCTAAACAGAAAGCTGGTGCAGGCACAGTGCATCATATGTTCCAAACGATTAATCCCATCTTTTAAATATCGATAGTGGCGAACAAACTGAACACCGAGCCAGACGAGTATAAACGGCACAAATGGCAGCGAAATCACTAAGGGAATAAAGCCCCAGCCCATTTCAAATGCATTAGCAGTGAACAGCTGAAACACTGCCCAAAAAATTAGCAAAATGAGGTAAACAATATAATGCTGTTTATAGAGAGATTTAGATAACATCTGAACAACGACCCTAATGCGATTTACTCTATTACATTAGGTACAATTAACCGCTTTAACAAGTACTCAGTTGTAAACAGCTGTTGCACGGTGATAAATCACTCACTTGCTTGCATCTTCGCAATCTCTTGGTCAAACAAATTCTTTATCAATCCGGAAAACTCGGTAATAAAAAGAGTTTGCTCTGGTGTTGCGTTTTGCTTAGCAACGTTGGCGAGGATCTCTTCTAAATCGTAGACGATGGCATCGACTTCTCGAATGACCATATTTCGCTGCGCAAAACTGAGTGAGGGGTTTTGCCCGCAAACCATAATGATCTGGGCGGCAAGTTGCTCTTCAAAAAGTTCCATAACGGTTTCATCACCAATAGAGGTATGCTCTGGGGCTTCGAATAAGCCTAAGTGCTCAGTGAGATACTGTATTAAGTGAATATAACCGTCTTTATCAGTAACCATTATTTACCTTAGCATCTTAAATTATACTGAGCATGGCCTAAGCCATGCTGAATATCCAGTGACTGTTGATATTATGGTACAAAACAAAGCCAGAGTCTTGTTGATAGCGCACGTTTTTATTATCGCTTAAGCGTTAACACGAATGAGACAGGTACAGCTTGGCTGATTGTCGTTAAGCCAGCTATTTCCCTGAGTTTTTCAACCCCTTCTGTTAAGCCAAAATCAGCAGCATTGATCAATAGCGGCACATCACTCACCACAAACAGTTTATCTGTTGCCAATTTGGCAACCTTAACATGCACGGCCATTGTCTTTGATTGACCATGGAGTGCTATTTCAGTCTGCAGCGACATAGGCATAACACTGCCAACGGCTAACGACTCAACGGCCGCATCATCTAACTCAGCCTTGAGCGTTAAGTTTGGGTATTGAGCGGTTTCAAAAAGGATCTCCTTCATTCGGATATCTCTTATTTCAACATTGGTCCACACGCTCGTTAGTGGAATCGATAAGGTAAAAGCACCTGACTTTAACTGACCTTCCAGTTGATTAAAACGGTGGACTTCCGCAACATCACCCTTTTTAATCGAGATAAAACTCACTTTCGAGTCTTCATTAACCACCTGCCAGTTCATCGCGAAAGAAAAACAACTTATCGCACTAAGGGAAATACCCAGTAACATTCTTCTCATTGCTATACGCTCCATTGCTTAATGAATCCTTGCTTACACTATCGACACAAGCATAAAGACAACCACTAGGTTGTCTTTATGATCAATTTCACTCGTGATATCAATATTAGCCTATTCTTAGCTAAGCGTATTAAATAGTTGGAAAAGTAACATCAACAATCTGCTTTTCTTACCGCGAATGACGCTTGCCCAAAACGACTTAATGCAAAAAATTAATCACACGATTAGCCCACCCAATGATAAAACACTCGCGTATTAAAAGAGCGAAATGTCCGATTGATGCTATAACTCAGCAAGAGTGCAGCGCGTCTGAGACAAGGCCCTTAATGACTCCTGCATTAAGGGCATTCACAACGCCCCAGTTGATTGCAACGACTGAGAAGCATAGTCTTCTGCATCGGGTGCACTCGTTGCAAAAAACACACAGAGTCATTCACACTCTGGTACTGATTGGTAATAGTAATGAAAGCTGCAGATATAAAAAAGCCCTAACTTTAGTTAGGGCTTTAACAATCTAGGCTTTTTTAGCCTTGGGTTTAGCTTTTGGTTTTGCCTTGGACTTAGCTTCGCTTACCCATTTACCGCCTATATACTTTGCCGTCCATCCTGTCGCTTTACCATCAACTTCTGTCGATACGTACTGCTCTTTGGTTTTGCGACTAAATCTCACAAAGGCTTTGTTACCGTCATCATCACAAACAGGAGCGTCTGCTAGATAAAGGTATTTAGGCCAAAGTAGCTCACGGTATTTAACCAACTCTTCCACTAACGGTGCACGTGTTTCACGCGATTTAGGGAAAGTGCTAGCGGCCATAAATATCCCTGCGGCACCATCTCGCAAGACGAAATAGCCATCAGACTTGGTGCATTTTAGATCGGGGAGATGAATAGGATCTTCTTTTGGTGGTGCAGCCTCACCACTCTTCAACAATTTACGTGTATTTTTACACTCACTGTTGGTACAGCCGAAATACTTACCAAAACGGCCGTTCTTCAGTTCCATATCATTGCCACAGCGATCACATTCTAAGATTGGGCCTTCATAACCTTTAATCTTAAATTGACCCTGTTCAACCTCATAACCACCACAAATAGGATTATTACCACAAACATGTAGTTTGCGTTTTTCATCAATCAGGTAGCTATCCATCGCTGTGCCACATACATCACAGCGATGCTTAGCACGTAATGCATCAGTTTCTGCATCTTCGTTATTTTCGCTAATGGCTTCCTCACCCGGCGTTAAATTAAGCGTGGTCTTACAACGCTCTTTAGGTGGGAGTGCATAGCCCGAACAACCTAGGAAGACACCTGTGGTACCGGTACGAATCCCCATAGGGCGACCGCACGTTGGGCACTGAATATCGGTAAGCACCATCTCGTTAGGACGCATTCCGCCCTCTTCTGGTGGTAATTCCGCCTTCTCAAGCTGTTCAGTTAAGCCTTTGTAGAAGTTATCCAGTACTTTTTTCCATTCAAGTTGACCCTGAGCAACATTGTCAAGTGTCTGCTCCATGCCCGCAGTAAAGTCATAGCTCATTAGCTCTTCAAAACTACCGACTAAACTTTCACTGACGATCTCACCCATTTTTTCAGCATAAAAGCGACGGTTTTCAACTTTTACGTAGCCACGATCTTGAATAGTTGAGATGATCGTTGCATAGGTCGATGGCCTACCGATCCCACGCTTTTCTAACTCTTTAACAAGTGATGCTTCGCTAAAACGCGCAGGCGGTTTAGTGAAGTGCTGCTTAGGTAGCAACTCATCAAGCGCAAGCTTATCGCCTTTAGCGACGTAAGGTAGAGTATTGTCTTCTTCATTTTTCTTTTTAATTGACGTTTGTACACGCGTCCAACCGTCAAATTTGAGTGTGCGACCAGTCGCCTTAAGCTCATAGTCACCCGCAGACACAGTTAGGCGCGTCGCATCATATTTTGCTGGCGTCATCTGACACGCAACAAACTGGCGCCAAATCAGCTCATAAAGACGTTGAGCATCGCGCTCCATGTCACTCAGGCTCGCAGCAGTCACTTTGACATTAGAAGGACGAATCGCTTCGTGAGCCTCCTGAGCCCCCTCTTTGCTGCCATAACGGATTGGCGACTCTGGCAGATATTTATCGCCAAATTCTTTGCCAATCATTTCACGTACATTGTCTAATGCTTCTTGACTCAAGTTGGTTGAGTCAGTACGCATATAGGTGATGTGACCCGCTTCATAAAGGCGCTGAGCCATCATCATCGTCTTCTTAACACCGAAGCCTAAACGAGTACTCGCAGCTTGTTGCAGTGTAGAAGTGATATAGGGTGCTGAGGGCTTACTCGATGTGCCTTTGTCTTCACGGGCGCTCACAACGAAGCTTGCCGCAGATAATGCAGCGACCGCCGCCATGGCTTGAGCTTCATTCACTGGATTAAAGGCATCGCCCTTAAATTTGCTCACCTGCATTTTTAGCTTATCGTTAGACAAGGTATTTAAGTCAGCATGAATATCCCAAAACTCCTCAGGAACAAATGCCTTAATTTCACTTTCGCGTTCAACCACTAAGCGTGTTGCAACAGATTGCACTCGACCCGCAGATAAACCACGAGCGACTTTTTTCCATAGCAAGGGTGACACCATAAAACCCACGACTCGGTCGAGAAAACGACGAGCTTGTTGGGCGTTCACCATATTCGTATTTAGGCTAGCTGGATGACTAAAAGCATCTTGAATCGCGGTTTTAGTGATCTCATTAAACACCACACGTTGGTAGCGTTCTGGATCACCACCGATAACCTCTTGCAAATGCCATGCAATCGCCTCCCCCTCTCTATCCAAATCGGTTGCGAGAAAGATATGGTCAGCGTTAGCGGCAAGGGTTTGAAGTTCCTTAACGACTTTTTCTTTACCTGGTAACGTCTGGTACTTTGCTTTCCAGCCTCGTTCAGGATCGACACCCATACGAGCGACTAGCGCTTGTTTGGCTTTTGCCGCTTTGTATATAGCCTTTTCATCAGGAGACATCTTACGTACTTCAGCAGGCGTTTTAGTCGCCGTACTTGTCTCACTGCTCGAAGAGGTCGGTAGGTCACGGATGTGCCCTACACTCGATTTTACGATGTAATCTTTGCCGAGATATTTATTAATAGTCTTGGCTTTGGCCGGTGATTCGACAATAACTAGCGATTTACCCATAGAATGATCTGCGCCAAAAAGTCTCAAAATTCTGTAAATTGGCTCCATATATAGAGGGTTGTATCAATAGTTTCAAGCTAATCCCTCTTTTATTTGTCACGGAGAGCCATTTTTTAACCGTTTTTGAAAAAAATGTGAAAAATAATATTGCGTAATTAAAAACTAATATTTCATTATTACCCATCTAGCAAGTACTAGTTATGCATTTCTAGTCAAATATCACATTAACAGCCATTTTCCCCTAGCTTGTTAAGCGTAAACTCTCAAGTATACTGAGGCACAAATAAGCCATTATTCAGCACAAGTATTGAATTTGTCGAACACGGCACAAAAACAAAAATGACTCTGAAGGATAAGCAATGAAGCATTACGAAGCGAATTTTGATGGACTCGTCGGACCAACCCACAATTATGCGGGACTGTCATACGGTAATGTGGCTTCTTTAAGCAATGCCGCGGCAATATCAAGCCCTAAAGCTGCCGCTAAACAAGGCCTTAAAAAGGCCAAAGCGCTCGCAGATATGGGAATGGTACAAGGTATGCTTGCACCTCAGGAGCGCCCAGACCTCCATACACTGCGTCGAATTGGTTTTTCAGGTACTGACGCCGAAGTTTTAAATAAAGCCGCTAAACAGGCCCCTGCGGTCCTTAGAGCCTGTTGCAGCGCATCGAGCATGTGGACAGCCAATGCGGCAACGGTGTCACCTAGTGCCGATACCCATGATGGAAAAATCCATTTCACACCAGCAAACTTGGTCGACAAACTGCATCGCAGTATCGAACCCACAACGACAGGTAATATTCTCGCAGCAACGTTCAACAACGCGCGCCACTTTAGTCATCATCAACATCTACCAGAACATCCAAGTTTCGGCGATGAAGGTGCGGCTAACCACACTCGTTTATGCAGCGAGTATGGCCATGCAGGCCTAGAACTTTTTGTTTACGGGCAAGAAGCTACCAACCCGGCTGCGCCAAAACCGCAAAAGTATCCTGCACGTCAAACTTTAGAGGCTTCGCAAGCGATTGCACGCTTACATCAACTTGATGATGATAGCAGTGTGTTCATTCAACAAAATCCCGACGTGATCGATCAAGGTGTATTTCATAATGATGTGATTGCCGTAGGTAATCAGAATGTGCTCTTTTATCATGAGCAAGCCTTTATGGATACCCAAAAGAAACTTGCCGAAATCCAGCGTAAATTTAATGGACAAGAGCTTCACTTTATTGAAGTCCCTACCGCTAAAGTCGGAATTCAAGACGCCGTTAAAAGCTACTTGTTTAATACGCAAATCATTACCCTGCCAAACGGTGAAATGGCGATTATCGCACCGACAAATTGCCAAGAGAACCCAGCGGTATTTGCTTATCTCAATGAGGTAGTAACGCTCGGTACACCAATCAAACATGTACACTACTTCGATGTTAAACAAAGTATGCAAAATGGTGGCGGCCCTGCATGCCTGCGTTTACGTGTAGCAATGAATGAAATGGAAGTGGCGGCGGTTAATCAACATACCTTGATGAATGATGCGCTGTTTAAACGTTTAAATCTATGGGTTGATAAACATTACCGTGATGAATTAGCCGTTGATGACCTCGCCGATCCGCAGCTCATTATAGAGTCTCGAACAGCACTTGATGAACTGACGCAAATTATGAAACTCGGCAGTGTGTATCAGTTCCAAAAGTAAATGTGCTGCTAAGAACAATTAAAGAGAACCACCTTTTTATAAGGTGGTTTTTTATTAGCTGTCATCATCAGTCCTAATGCTTGAACAACCAATAGCCTTATTCAAGTTCAAAACAGCCAAAACGCAGACATTCATCACATTAGAATGCTGGACATTAAATATAAATCAAGCTCAAAAAGCGATATGACAATGGGTTAATTAAGGATATAAACTAACGGAATATGTTCAAAAAAAAAGGCGCCAACGGCGCCTTTTTTCACTATCTACAGCCGATAATTACAGAATAGATATACCCACCGACACCACTTGAGTCAATGCACCATTAGGCGTCTCGACTTCAACAATGAATACACCACTATTCGGTTCATCTTCACCTTTTAAGGTAACACTGAACTCGCGACCACCATTGTAGTTTGAGCTTGGCCACACATACTCAGCGGCACTGACTACAGAGCCTGCACTAGCCTTAAACCTTACGATTGAACCCGCCGGCATCTGTTGGTTATGCAGATCTGAAATTGTAAAC
This sequence comes from Shewanella colwelliana, assembly GCF_001735525.1. Taxonomy (NCBI): domain Bacteria; kingdom Pseudomonadati; phylum Pseudomonadota; class Gammaproteobacteria; order Alteromonadales; family Shewanellaceae; genus Shewanella; species Shewanella colwelliana. The sequence goes on along the minus strand of NZ_MCBT01000048.1, from coordinate 188,415 downwards.
CCAACGGTTGCAGCTCCTTTACCTATGATTTTAATGCTGCCCCCAAAATGAGGTCCATCTTTATCATCAATGTAAATATCAGCAGGCGCAGTTCCGTAGGCCGTACTACCAGACATTACCATCACAAGGCTACGACGCACATAGAGTGATTTAGAATCGCTTATACCATCTGCACAACCCGCATGGACTGGATCAGAACAGAGTACGCCATTGTATTTGCCATCTTTAGCTTCAAACACACCATTGGCATTAAAATCAATAAGCTCCTCTAACGAGCCCCCAACCTGACCACCTGCTTGTTGAGGGTTAAATAAACCATCCTCGTTGTAATCGTTATAAGCATCGGTCAAATCAAATGATTGACCCGTCACATCGGTGCCATTAGTGAATTCGCTCATCTCACTGGCATCAAATCGGCCGTTACCGTTTAAATCAGGGAAAGATTCCTCACCTATTGCTGTCGCCGTGATCGTGGCGCGACCACCATATTTTTGACCATAAAAGTTACCGTAAACATCCAGTGTAGGGTAGTAGATCAACGCCGCTGTTGGATTGTTAACCAAAGCGCCAGCACCAGATAGTATGGTGTTACCTTCAGGTCTTGGTAATTGACTGGTCCATTTTACAGAACATGCACCTTTTACGGTCTGACATGCATCTTCAATAGAGCCACCTTCAGTGGTAAAGGAGACGGTTGTCCCATCTGGCACTGGGTTATTAAACGCATCGGCCATACGGGCAGTCACGACAACTTCGGTGCCATCAACATCCCAACCTTCAGCATTTAATACTGCAGCAGACAGCGAAAAACTGTCCTGATCTGGAATACCTGTTGACACAATTAATTGACTAGACTGGCTTGATATCGCAGGCACAGAGCCATCATCAACCGTAGCAGTCACACGTAGTGACGTTGATACGGTACCCGTTGTCACAACTGTTTGTACAACCCCTGCGTTATCTGTGGTGGCTTGAGCAGGTGATAGACCGACCCCGCCGACTAACGTATTAAGCGAGAACAACACATTCTGGTTAGCAACAGGGTTACTGTTCTTATCTAACACTTTGAATTTAACAACTGAAGACTCGACCCCACCAGTACCAAGAATGCTGATATTCTCTGGCGTTGCTGACTCAAAAACGATGCTGCCGACGTCGGCTTGAAGTACGTTGATTGTCCCCGTTGCAGAAAGACTAATACCGCCAGCATTTGCCGTGACGTTAATTTGATCTTCCCCTACACACCCTTGTGCACGATAGGTTGATGTTGCCACACCATTACTTGATGATACTGGCGAGCTAATTTCCGCTTGTGCTGGATTTTTCGTTGCACAGGTAGATGAGAAGTTAACATCAACAGGTTGTGTAAATGGATTGCCCTTGTCATCCTGAATCTGTACAGAGATTGTCGCTGTGCCGCCCGCAGATAAATTATCAGTACTAATTGATGCCACACCTTTAACGAATGGTGAACCGCTTCCCATCAGAACATTCGTTGCGCCAACCACGACAATAGTCTTACCTACTTCGTTGGTCGATAAGGTCGCTGTCACTTCACCTGCACCTAAAGAACTACCCGCGTAGATATCAACGGTTGCTTTGCCATTGGCATCTGTCACTGCCGTTTTAATGGGAAGATCACCAATAGGGCTGTCAAAGGTGACAATCGTTGCTTTAGCAATACCAGTCACGGTCGCGGTTAACTTGCCAGGTGAAAGCGTACTAATTGATTGCGTTGGATTACCATCGACATCAGTGAGTACAAGAGAGACTTGTGCGCCGCCACCTGCTTCACCACCATCACCGACCATAGTTACGTTAACCGATGCACTCTCTCCTGAAGAGGTGGTCGCGGTTATGGTCGCGCCGGTGTTAATCGACGCAGTATTAAGCTGAATCGTTGCTACACCATCAACGGTTGCTACCTCACCAGTGCCTGGGGCAAACGTACCATAGCTTTCGTCATTTAGAGAGAAAGAAACCAGTGTACTAATATTGGCCCCAGTCGAATCCTTTACAGTGGCCCTAATCGTTGCTGGCTCAGCAGCTGAAATTTGAGTATTTGAAATAGACAACGCAATTGAAATAGTGGGTTCTGGTGGTGTCGTCCCTCCGCCACTGCCATCATCGGTGACATTGCCTCCTCCGCTACACGCTACGATAAAAAGCAAGAATAAATATGAGGTGAAAACTTTATACGCTGACTTCATTGTCAGACTCCCTGTTACTCAGATTATAATTTTAAGCGTCTGCTTATTACTTATAGATGAACATTACACAATTTTCCTATAACTTTTCCATCACTAATCGCGTTTATTTGATTAAAACCCCCAAAAACTTTAACTATTTAGCCGTTTCATCGCCTTTCGTTTCTTGCTAGGCTTTAAACGCAAATTGAAAAGCATAAAAATAATACAGGAAGCACTATGGCTCGCACTCAAAATAAAAAGCTCGGATTGACGGGTAAAATACTTATCGGCATGGGCGGGGGTATTTTATTTGGACTCCTTATTCGGAGTCTATTTCCAGATAGTCAGTTCATCGAAGAGTACATTACTAATGGCTTACTTAATGTCGTTGGTACCATTTTCATCTCAAGTTTACAGATGCTCGTTGTCCCACTGGTTTTCATCTCACTGGTTTGCGGTACCTGTTCACTGAGCGACCCATCCACTTTGGGCCGACTCGGTGGAAAAACCATTGCCTTTTATCTGTTTACTACAGCAATTGCATTAAGTATGGCGATCTTGATAGCCCTGCTTATCCACCCGGGTAATGCCTCACTTGCTGCAGAGAATATGCAATACGCCGTAAAGGAAGCGCCCAGCCTGTCCAATGTGTTAATTAATCTTGTCCCTCGCAACCCGATTCAGGCAATGACTGAAGGCAATATGCTACAAATAATCATCTTTGCGGTGATATTTGGCTTCGCGGTGTCACATATTGGCGAGCGCGGTAAGCGTGTCGCTGCACTCTTTACCGATTTAAATGAAGTGATCATGCGCGTTGTGACCTTAATAATGCAACTCGCCCCCTATGGTATTTTTGCCCTAATGGGTAAACTGGCATTAACCCTCGGCTTGGAAACGTTCGAAAGTGTATTGAAATACTTCTTTGTTGTCTTAGGTGTATTACTTATACATGCATTTATCGTCTACCCCACACTGTTAAAAGTGTTCTCAGGACTGAGCCCATTTACCTTTATACGCAAAATGCGCGATGTGCAGCTCTTTGCATTTAGCACCGCCAGTTCTAATGCCACGTTACCTGTCACGATTGAAACTGCCGAACACCGTCTGGGCGTCGACAACAAAGTCGCCTCCTTCACCCTACCCCTCGGTGCTACGATCAATATGGATGGCACTGCGATTATGCAAGGTGTCGCGACGGTATTTATCGCACAAGTATTTGGTATTGATCTGACTATCACTGACTACGCAATGGTCGTCGTAACGGCAACATTGGCCTCAATCGGTACCGCTGGGGTACCTGGCGTCGGACTTATCATGTTAGCCATGGTGTTAAACCAAGTAGGACTGCCTGTAGAAGGTATCGCGTTGATTATGGGAGTTGACAGACTACTTGATATGGTGCGCACGGCTGTGAACGTTACAGGCGATTCTGTAGCGACTGTCGTCATTGCTAAGTCTGAGGGGGCGTTTGATGAAGTGACCTTTAATGACTCTCAAGCTGGTAAAACTGCCGGTAGCTTTGTAGAACAAGTCAATGCTGACATAAAAGACTAAATCGATGACATTAAAAAGGCGTCCAAATGGACGCCTTTTTGGTGACTGAAAATAACAAAAGACTAACGTTCCCAGTAGGACTCTTCCAAACTATCTTCACGCTCAGGTAAGCCGCGAGAAAGTCTTGGACTATGCTGCGCCAATACCTCATAGGCTACACGATTCGCGTATTTACAAATTTGGGAGAATGAGGAATAACACAAGCCATCACGTTTATGCTTACTTGACCCAGGTACATTTGCTCTATGATAAGTATTCGACGCTAAGTCATGCAGTAACGCGGCTAGAGCACCATCACCGGCACCATTAGTGTTACGAATGATCTCAGGTCCCCCCATATAAGGCGAAATATGCGCAAACACTTTAATCGGTGTTTCGCAATCACGCTTTAATTTAGGGCGAGAAAACTCATAGCGATTAAACTCTGGAATCGCACCAGGCAGCAAGGTATGACTGGTTTCCCGCTTTTCAGTATCCTCAGTATAACCGGCAGTATAAAGCCCTAACGGTCCAGCAGTTGACAGTACCATATCGCACCACTCTAACGCGGCATTGCTTGCGCTCAGTGGATCTTTAAAGCCCGTTAATGCTTCACCTTCATCCTCATTCATCGCCAAAATGGTGACATTGTCTCTAATAAAATCAATCCACCACTGTGGATCTTCCTCAATCAAAAAGCGTGTGCCAAGCGTTAATACCACAGGGACATCGGCTTCTTTAGCATATTCAATCGCTTTTAACGCCGCATCGGTAATTTGATCGCCGTCGCTTGCGCGCATTAGATAGGCCGTTAACACTAAGGCTGAAGAGTCTTGCACTATCTGCTTATCGATAAATTCAGGCGTCAACTTATCCATAAAACCTTTGCTTATCGCAAAGGTACGCTCACCGCACTCGGAGATCAACGTAAAGCAACGGCCAATTGGACCATCGACAGGCTGCAGGTAGTTAAGGTCCACCTTAGAGGAGGTATTACACAAATAACGGTAGGCGTAACTGCCCACTTCGATATTATTACTCATCACCCCAAACAATACCGAACGATCATCAGCCAAAATAGAGTAGTTGTGAACCGTGTTACCTATGGTGCCACCCGCAAACTCATCACTGATCATATTTGACTGCTTCAACTCTGTGTATAGCTGATGGGCTTTGTCATTGTCGATAAGAGTAGAGTTACCTTTTGGCAATTCGTAACGGCTTAATAACTCATCAGCCACTTTCGCTTCAATATCAACTAAGGTTTGATCTATGCCACTAATGTGAGTAGACACATGCTGTGGTTGCTGTGTTAGCTGTGCCAATAATGGATCACGATTTTTAACTGGGAAATAGTGTTTTGACTTACGTTGACCAGGAAACTTCATACCGAACTCACTCTTGTCGCATCCATGCAAAATCAAATGAAAATAATGTGCAAGTTAGACCCCCGTAACCTACACATCATTGAGCTGCGCGCTACAAAAAGCGACGTCAGCAGCCTCACCATCAATAAACGGCGGCAGATCCTACCATATAAAATAGCAGCAGGCAGTGATTTATGCCTGTAAGTGGATGATTAACTCGCCAACCAATGCCCAGCCTGTTCAATGACTAGCGATTTCAGCAGTGCGATATGGGCGGGCTCATCATTCAGGCAGCCAATAAAGCGATAGCTGGTGCCACCGGCGTCAATAAAGCTCTCTTTTCCAGCAATAGAGATCTCTTCTAATGTTTCCAAACAATCAGCCGCAAAGGCTGGACACATAATATCGACGGACTTAATACCTTGTTTGGGCAAAGATTCTAACAAACTGTCTGTCGCAGGAGTCAACCACTCCTCTTTGCCAAATTTGGATTGAAAGCAAAGACGCCACTGAGAGGCTTCAAGCCCTAATGCTTGTGCTAGCAGTTTTGCCGTCGTTTCGCATTGCTGTTGATAAGGGTCGCCTTCTGTCACATACCTAACCGGCACACCATGAAAAGACATCAGCAAGCATTGAGATTGGCCATGTTGCTGCCAATGGGCGCGAACCGACTGCGCTAAAGCCTCGATATAAAGTGGATGTTGATAATACTCTTTACTAAACCGAGTCTCTGGATAGTTGCGCCTGCTTTTATAACACGCTGCAACCGCATCAAATACTGGTGCTACCGTGGAGCAGGAATATTGAGGATAAAGCGGCAGTACAATCACTTTATCAACCCCTTGAGTGGTTAATGCATCAATGCCATTGGCTAATGATGGATTGCCATAACTCATGCCCAGCGCAACCGGAACCGTTCTACCTAGCTGCGCTTGCAATGCACCCGACAGAGCCAGTTTCTGACGCTCACTGACAACCATCAAAGGCGATCCCTGTTGCCACCAGATCGACTGATAGAGCTCAGCCACAGCTTTAGGCCGAGTATTGAGGATAATGCCATTTAAGATGGGTTTCCAAATCAAAGGGTTAAGGTCGACGACTCGGGGATCACTAAGAAACTGCTTTAAAAAGCGTTTCACATCTTTAGGCGTCGGACTATCCGGCGTACCTAGGTTAACTAATAACACACCCACTTTAGGTGAAACGGCAGCAGTATTGGCAGTCAAGATCACTCTCTACTCATTGGTAAATCATCAATAATGACAGTAGGCTAGCACCGCAATAGGCATAAAAAAAGCCCACCTAAGTGGGCTTTTTAAAATATGAGAAGCAGCTCATAAGATATTGCAAATTAACCGATAGCGTTAACAATCGCTTCGCTAACCGCTGCAACACTTTGGGTACCATCAAACTTGTTGTAGGTCATTGCACCTTGCGCAGCAACCTTACCGTAATACTCAACAAGCGGCTTAGTCTGCTCATGGTAGATGCCTAAGCGCTTACGCACAGTGCTCTCTTCATCATCTGGGCGAATCGCTAAATCTTCACCAGTAACATCGTCTTTGCCTTCCACTTTAGATGGATTAAATACAATGTGGTAAACACGGCCAGATCCAGGGTGAACACGACGGCCACTCATACGCTTAACGATCTCTTCATCTGGCACATCGATTTCAATCACGTGATCGATAGCAATACCACTCGCCGCCATTGCATCGGCTTGCGGAATCGTACGTGGGAAACCGTCAAGTAGGAATCCGTTAGCGCAATCTTCTTGAGCAACACGCTCTTTTACTAGTCCAATAATCAGCTCATCAGAAACTAATTGTCCTGCATCCATCACTTTCTTCGCTTCTAAGCCAAGTGGCGTTCCCGCTTTCACTGCAGCACGTAGCATGTCGCCAGTAGAGATCTGTGGCACACCATATTTTTCCATGATGAACTGGGCCTGAGTACCTTTTCCGGCACCTGGGGCACCTAATAGCATAATGCGCATCTGAGAGTCCTCTTATTTCGCATAGTTTTGATTATTAGTTTTTATCATTTGGGCGGCGATCTTCGCACAATTAGCCGCCCTTTTGAAGAGCTGAAAGCCGTGTTTTAGTTCGACTTTAGGCTGATACAGCACAATTCGCTCAATAAATACTATTTAACCGAGCAATTACCCAAATGACTGGGTAAATCACGCGTCAGTTAATAAAGTAAGCTGTATAACTTACGACGATATTGGTTAGCAAGCGGGTTTGCTTGGCCTAATGCGGTTAGAATTTCCATAAACAGCTGCTTCACATCACCGCTCTGCGCGCTAATATCTCGCTGCAAAATAGCAAACAGTCGTGTTAATGCCTCTTCATCACGCTTGGCACTGTGGAGCGCTTTGGCCAAGGAGAGCACTAAGGGTAAATCATCCGGCTGTGCTTCAACTGCATCGATCAGATTGCGGATCTCAGGTGTATCAGCGGCATCTAACGCCAAAGATAGCTTGGCTTTTAAACTTTGATAATAACTGTCTTGATCGGCAAGCCCAATATTATCAAGCAGTACCTGTGCCTGATTAATATCATCAGCACTAAGCAAGGCATCAGCATAAACCAGTGCAACTTCTGCTTGCTGACATTCACTATAGGCTTGTTGCAATAAGCCAAGCGCTTGAGTTACGTCGCCATCTACTAGCAGAGCCTTAGCTTGATTTAGCTGTATTTGCCAAGCCTTAGGCAGATGTTGATCTAACATGGCTTGAATTTGCACAGGCTCTTGAACCCCGGCAAAACCATCAACTGGTTTGCCCTCTTTCAGCACTAAGGTGGTCGGCAAGTTCTGGATCTGAAAGTAGTTAGCGATCTCCATCTCTTGGTCGCAATTTACCTTGGCGAGGACAAAGCGACCGCCTTGGGAAATGGCAAGATTCTGAAGTGTATCCGCTAACGCTATACTTTCTGGACTTTGTTGACTCCAGAAGGTTAGTACAACAACTTGCTGCATCGAGGCATCGACAACTTGTTGTATGTTCTCTTTGGTTAAATCCAATATGCCTTCCATAGTTCCCCTTTACATGGGTTAACCCAAATAATGAAAGAGGCAGTCAAAACTGCCTCTTTTTTAATGGCTAAATATTACTTAGCGCCTGCGAGTAACATCTTATTCATCAACTTAATAAATGCTGATGGATCTGCAAGGCTGCCCTTTTCTGACAGTTGGGCCTGTTGAAGTAACAAGTCGGCCCACTGACTAAACAGCTCTTCATCTTGCTCTCCATCTAAGCGTGCAACTAATGGATGCTCAGGATTAAGTTCAAATACAGGCTTGCTCTCAGGAACCGCTTGTCCTGCCGCTTGCATTAACTTAATCATCTGCGATGACATCTCCCCTTCTCCTGCAACCACACAGGCCGGAGTATCGGTTAGACGAGTCGTTACCTTAACCGCAGACACTCTATCACCCAGCGCATCTTTAACGCGGGTCACGAGTCCTTCTGATTCAGTCTCTAGCTTCTCTTGTGCCTCTTTCTCACCCGCATCCTCAAGATCACCCAGTTCTAAGTCACCACGGGTCACAGAGTGAAGTTGCTTACCATCAAACTCGGTTAGGTGATTAATCAGCCACTCATCGATACGCTCTGACATCAACAACACTTCGATATCTTTCTTACGTAACAACTCAAGATGTGGGCTGTTGGCAGCAGCTTCATGGCTGTCAGCTACAATATAGTAAATCTTGTTCTGTCCCTCTTTCATGCGACTGATGTAGTCAGCTAAAGAGACAGTGTGTGCCGCTTCATTAGTATGAGTCGATGCAAAGCGCAGCAAACCAGCAATTTTTTCTTTGTTGGCAAAATCTTCGGCTGGACCTTCTTTTAATACCTGACCAAACTCAGTCCAGAAGGTTTGATACTTTTCAGCATCATTCTTAGCTAACTTCTCCAGCATACCCAGTACACGCTTAGTGACGGCGGTCCGCAGTGCGGTAGTGACCTTGTTGTCTTGTAGGATTTCGCGAGAAACGTTCAAAGGCAGATCATTTGAATCAATCAATCCCTGCACAAAACGCAAGTAACTTGGCATAAACTGCTCTGCATCATCCATCACAAACACACGTTGCACAAACAGTTTTAGACCGTGTTTACGATCGCGATTCCAAAGATCCCAAGGCGCTTTCGCAGGGATGTAAAGTAAGCTCGTGTACTCTTGCTTACCTTCAACACGGTTATGGCTCCACAATAGTGGGTCAACAAAGTCATGAGAGATATGCTTATAAAACTCTTGATACTCCTCGTCACTCACATCACTCTTGCTGCGAGTCCATAGCGCAGTCGCTTTGTTCATCCCCTTCCACTCGCCTTCCGTTGCCGGAATCGCTTCAGCTCCCTCTTCGGTGGCCTCTTGCGCAGGCGTGCCTTCTTGCCACATCTCTACCGGGACTGAAATATGATCTGAGTATTTGGTAATGATTGAGCGTAGACGGTAATCGTCGGCAAACTCTTTCTCTTCTTCACGAAGGTGCAAAGTGATCTCTGTACCGCGGGTTTCTTTGGTAATAGTTTCAACGGTGAAGTCACCTTCACCCGCAGACTCCCACTGAACCGCTTCATCATGTGCGTGGCCAGCGGCACGAGTGCGAACAGTCACTTTATCGGCCACAATGAATGCCGAATAGAACCCCACACCAAATTGGCCAATTAGTTGCGAGTCTTTTGACTCATCGCCAGATAGGTTTTTAAAGAAATCTGCGGTACCTGACTTAGCAATAGTACCCAAATGCTCAATAACACTGTCGCGTGTCATGCCGATACCATTGTCTTCAATCGTGACAGTGCCTTTCTCTTTATCAGCACTAATGCGCACACGCAATTCGCCATCACCTTCATACAAGGCATCGTTGGTCAAGGCTTCATATCTTAACTTGTCTGCAGCATCTGCTGCATTGGAGACCAATTCACGTAAGAAAATCTCTTTGTTTGAATACAAAGAGTGGATCATCAAATTCAGTAGTTGTTTGACTTCGGTTTGAAAGCCATGAGTTTCTTGTTGTGACATCGATTATTCCTTCCTGTATTTACAAAAACGCTCTATGGCTAAAGAGATGGGGGTCGAATTTGGCTTTTCAAGGCAAAATTCATTTATCAATTTCATTTGCTCAAAAAAAATCCAGTACTTTCGTACTGGATTCCTATTTCGATTAACGCCAATGCCGTTTATATCGGCAATCGTCCGTTAAATGAGAGTGCTAATGTAGTGCTATCGACATACTCAAGTTCACCGCCAACGGGGACACCATGGGCAATTCGACTGACCTTAATATTATGTTTCTTAGCCATGTCAGCGATATAATGCGCTGTAGCGTCACCCTCTACCGTTGGGTTGGTCGCCAAAATAAGCTCACTCACCTCGCCGCCAGCTAAGTGCTGGGCTAACAAACTTAAACCAAGTTCATCTGGTCCCACGCCATCGAGTGGCGAAAGATGACCGAGTAATACAAAATAACGCCCACTAAAATGGCCACCCGCTTCAATAGCTAATACATCTGCAGGCGTTTCCACCACACAGATAAGATCAGAGTGACCACGACGACTACTGGCACAGATTGGACAGTGTGTCTCTTCAGTAAAGGTGCGACAAGCAGTGCAATGGCCGACATCGCTCATTGCACTGGCTAACGCACTGGCGAGTTTTTGGCCCGCTTTCCGCTCGCGCTCTAACAACTGAAACGCCATGCGCTGCGCTGATTTAGGACCAACGCCCGGTAAACAGCGTAAAGACTGGATCAAATCATCAACCAGCGGACTAAATTTCATAATCGGTCCAGATTAAAACGGCATCTTCATGCCTGGTGGTAATTGCATGCCACCAGTCACTTCAGCCATTTTCTCTTTTTGATTTTCTTCAACTCGACGTGCGGCATCGTTACACGCTGCAGCAATAAGATCTTCAAGCATCTCTTTGTCATCTTCAAGCAGGCTAGGATCGATATCTACCTTACGAACACTATGAGAGCCTGTCATGGTCACTTTTACAAGACCAGCACCAGCTTCGCCAGTGACTTCCATACGTGCGATCTCTTCTTGCACTTTGGCCATTTTATCTTGCATCATTTGGGCCTGTTTCATCAGGTTACCCATACCGCCTTTTCCAAACATATCGATTTCTCTTCAATATTAAAAAACTGGCTAATCTTACTCAATTAGCGCCAATAAGCAATCAAAGCTGATCACCAAACTGTAAACTTATGAACAGTTATGACTCAACGCTTTCGATAAAGTTCGATTTATCGACAAGTGCAATACCGTTACCACGTTGCCCAAGTAGTTCTGGCGCATAACTTAGACTATCATTTTCCATTTCGGCATTCATCATCGCCTGCAACCACTGAATGTTATCATCGCTGAGTAATCCATGATGCGCTTCGGCCAACAATTCTTGATGAAAACGTTGACGGATCTCCAGTGGTGTCTCACGTCCAGACTCAACGCCCACCACAAACGCCACGCGGCAAGTGTCGCCTAGCGCTTGACTTAACGCGGCTTCAAGTTGCTCGATGGCCCCGGGGGCTTCAAGATGCTTCTGATTCGGTTTAAGTACCAAGGGCAATGGATCACAAAACTGCTGACATACAGAGTTAACAGCCAGCTGCCTGACACGACCACCAATATCTAGCGCTGACATTAAACGATACCATTGCAAGTCGATACTGTGACCAGTCACTTTCCCCTCACCTAGGGGTGGCAACACCGTATTTGGGTCAGGAAAATCAGCAGCCGCTGGCTGCACAACAACATCACGGTGCTGTTCAGGTTCAGCACTGCTGACAAGGCTATTAGTTTGGCCACTCGTAGCTGATTGACGCGTAGCAGGCTCATCACTGTTTACTCTAAGGTCCGCGGTCTCACCTTTTGCTAGCTGTGAAGTAGTAGTGCTCACATTAGATTCTGGCGCCGCGACCCAAGGCGGCCTATCTTCATCATTGGAGGCTGCTAGCTCATGAGCAATCTCAGATGACTGGTGTTGATTAGTCTCACTGGACTGTGCAAACTCTGTGATCGGTGCTTTTTGTTCATCGCTACGTTGCACCCCATGTTCATGCTTGGTGCTGCATGACGCTTGATCACTGTCACTGTCACTGTCACTGCGAGACGGTGGCACATATGTTTGGCGTTTCGGCTCAAACTTTTTTGTGTCACTCTCCTTAGATGATTGCTCAACCAGATCTGATAGCAAAGACTCTCTGGCCGCTAGTACAGCATCCAGCAGGTCATCATCAAGCGGATCTGTGACCTCGACACTCGGTTCAACACTATCAGCAGGCTTCCTAGGAGACAGATTGGCAACTTGGGTGCCGGATTGACTGGCAATATAGGCATCATAATCACTAGGATCCTGATAATGCTCGCTGTCAGAGTCATCAACAAAATGATTCATTTCATCAAAATGCGGCGTATTATCTGCCACATTTTGCCCAAAAGGCGTTGTCGCATCGGTTTGAACCGCGGTTTCTGACACCACGGGCTCAACGGCAGCGCTGCTGGCGGAGTTTATGGGTGAAACCACCGATTCTGGCACCGCACTAGATTCATGCGATTGTGGTTGCGCTGGTGTAGGCTGCACATTGGATGTTGGCGCATTAGCCTCTGCACTGGCACCTTGATTATGACCTGAATCTTGGGTTTGGCTCTGGGCTTGGCTTAAGATCAGTGCCTGCTCAGCCTCTAACGCCGCCACATCAGCATCATCTTCACTGTTATCAATGGCTGCTGGCTTATCGTCAATCAAATCAGTCATCTCAGACGAACTCTTAGCCGTGATATTTACGCTAACATCTGTGACAGTTTCAGGACGATGATTCAATGGCGCGGGTTCATTGGCAAGGTTGACCGCTGGCAACTCAAGTCCATTGTTACTAGGCTCTGCTTCCCAACGTTTTACTGGGGCTTCTGGCACAAATGCCACCGCTCTTAACAGCGCCATCTCAAGCCCCGACTTTGGATCTGGGGCATGAGGTAGATCCTTGCGACCGCTCAACAAGAGTTGGTAATAAAGCTGAACTTGCTCAGGATTTAACTGTTCTGCAAACGCTTTAATCTGCTCAGCATATTTCGACAGTTGCGCCGCAGCTGGCGCAAATTGTGTCAAAGTTATCTGATGTAATAACTCTAATATACTTCGCAGCACTTCCTCTGGATCGGCACCAAATGAAAGTACCTCTTCAGTTACCTGCAGCAGATGAGCCACATCACCTTGAGCTAAAGCATTGAGCAATACGATGACATAATGTTCATCTATGGTCCCGAGCATGGTTTGCACTTGCGTTAAGCTAATGCTGCCTGCCCCAAACGCAATCGCTTGATCGGTTAAACTCAAGGCATCGCGCATACTGCCGTTGGCCGCTTTAGCCAAAAGTTTAAGCGCACCTTCATCATAGCTAACCGACTCTCGGGACAATATATTGGCTAACTGCGCTTGTATCTCATCTAAGGTTAAGCTTTTGAGATTAAATTGCAGACAACGTGACAGCACAGTGACAGGCAAGCGCTGGGGATCGGTTGTCGCTAAGAGAAATTTAACATGCTCAGGTGGTTCTTCTAAGGTTTTGAGCAGCGCATTAAAACTGCTACGCGACAACATATGCACTTCGTCGATCAAATAGACCTTGAAACGTCCTCTGGAAGGCCGGTACTGCACGTTATCCAACAATTCACGGGTATCATCAACTTTCGTACGCGATGCCGCATCGACTTCTATCAGGTCAACGAATCGCCCCTGCGCAATCTCAACACAGCTGCTGCATTGCCCACATGGAGAGGAAGTAATACCCTGTTCACAGTTAAGACCTTTTGCAAATAATCGTGCCAAACTGGTTTTACCCACGCCTCGGGTACCCGAAAAAAGATAAGCATGATGTAAACGATTCTGCGTCAGTGCATTGGTCAGTGCATGGAGAACATGAGACTGTCCGACCACTTGCTCAAACTTGGCAGGGCGCCATTTTCTGGCCAACACCTGGTATGACATGGAACTCCCCATTTGTGTCATCAAAACAATAGCGGAAATAGACGCCGATAATCCGCAAACAATAACATGCCACGAGATAACTCGCTAGCAAGCAGCGCTTGTCGATAACGATATAAGTTGGAATTACAGAACAGTTGGAGTTTGTTTAAGCAGATAAGGATAAAGGGGGAGACTCAGCCAGTGACGAACGTACGCCCTGTATTGCTTAAAAACAAAAATGCTGCGAGTGACAGGCACCTAAAGCCAGTCAATCTCACAGCATTTCAACACGCTAAAACAGCTTGATTATTCGCCTTCAAACTCACACAGAGTCACTAACTCTAGATCCATATCGTTTAAGCGCTGCTCGCCACCGAGCTCAGGCAACGAGATCACAAATGCCGCGTGGTTAACTTGGCCGCCAAGTCGACGGATCAACTTAACCGTGGCTTCGATGGTGCCACCAGTTGCCAACAGATCATCAATGACCAGTACTTTATCATCGGCGTTAATCGCATCGGTGTGGATTTCAAGCATGTCGTGACCATACTCAAGCTCATAGCTTTCTGAAATCGTTTCACGTGGCAATTTACCCGGCTTACGCACAGGCACAAAACCAACACCAAGCTCTAAGGCTAGGGGCGCACCAAAAAGAAAACCACGCGCTTCGGTGCCAACAACCTTGGTAAATCCTTGGCCTTGGTACTTCTCAAGAAGTAATTCTATTGTCGCTTGATACGCATTGTGATCTTCCATCAAACTAGTGACATCTCTAAACATGATGCCTGGCTTTGGGTAATCTGGAATTGTCTTAATACTTTGCTTTATCAAGGCTAACTTATCTGTATTCATTGCTACCATCTTTTTCAATTAAACCCACTTAAGGGATAAACTAACCATTTGGCCAGCTTTGACTAGAATTTTCGGCTAAAGCTTAAGCCCCTTTGAAGTGTGTTGCAACACTGAGTGTCACAAACCTTAACCTTGTTTAAAGCGCTGAGTCACAATTTTAGCGAGAGTTAAACAACCCAGAGTTGAACAAAAATGCGGTGCGCGGACAAAACCACTAATCATCAAGCTCGGGAATGCGACGTAAATAAAGCAGCAGACCTGTTAACATACAGGCCAACATCACCTTAACCCATATCAGCGGTACAATAGCAATACTGACGAGAAAGCTAACACTCGTGGCAATGTACGCTTTCTTCTTTAATCCCTTACGAATCGCTCTTTCTCTGTCCCAATCTTGCAGCGCATCGGCAAACCATGGATGAGTCATTAACCAATTGTGGAGCCTCTGGTTAGATCGCGCAAAACAAAACGCCGCCAGTAAAACAAAAGGAACCGTTGGTAGTAAGGGAACAGCAATACCAATTAAGCCTAGCAGCAGACTGCACAGCCCAACCACAAGATACATACCACGCTTTAGCGCCATTGATTCCTCACATAAAAAAACCACTCAAAAATGAGTGGTTAGTATACCTGAGTAACGCTTGGAGGCTATAGCAGTTGTAGATGCTTCAACCAAGATAGAGTCGCTGGAAGCGTTGGTAGTAACAGTACGAGAATAAATCCAACAAAATAAACAAGATTAAACGGGTCTTTAAACGGCTGACTCATGACTTCCTCACTCTAGGTGTTAATTTTATTGATCTAGATCAATTTTTGGCGCCATTATAGAGAGATGAAGCAATGATAGAAAGCCCTAACTCGAACTATTTTTCAGCGATGACCCAAGATGATATTACGGCTAATCATATCCCCAAGCATCTGCGTGCATCCGCTGACGAGAGTCTCCTTATCCATCTGCGTGTACAAGCCACACAACCACTTGATAATCTGATCAAACTCAAGATAGTCATGTTGCTCAATATAGGCCAATACTTGCGCCGCAAGTGGGTTAAGCTGTAAAAAACAGACCTCTTCTTCTGCATCCCGATAGATACAGAAAAAACTGGGCTGCTCACTTTGAGTCAAGGGTTGATATTCAGCGCTAATTCGCTGTACGTCAAAGTGATACTGAGCCACACGTGCACTGGCACGAAATGCCAATTTGGCACTACTCACTTGGGTGTCGTCAATGGGGTGGTGCAGCGGGTTTTCTTGCTCTGTCGCTACAACCAACTCTAACCACTCATAATGTGCAAGCTCTAACATAAACACAGGATCACGTTCGCTTACTGGGTACTCTTGCTGGAGGAACACCAAAAACTCTTGTGCAATTTCAATAAAGATCGGCGTTTGACAGTCGTGCGTAACAAAGAACTGCTGAACTAACTCCTCCCATTGTTTATCCTCATACAGCGAACACAACACCGGAAAAGCATTAGAGACAAACCCATTAATATTATTAAAAAACAGCTCTCGGTAAACCTGCATTCTACGTGCATCAGTTCCGCTGGGCAGGGGTTGACTCGGGTCTCGAATGTAATCGATAAATGATTGCTGGACATTAACAAACGTCATTTATGCACTCCGATTAATAGGCTGCTGCGCCGCTGTTTGATAATCATGAATTTTATTAATTTCCTGCAATAGCACTTGGGTTGGCGGGATATTAAAATCTCGCTCCAATAGGGTCGGAAAAACACCATGATGAGCATAGCAGGCTTGCAGCAACTGCCAAACGGGATCAATAACATCTGCACCATGGGTATCAACCATCAGATCGACCGCTTCTTCATAGTGGCCGGCAATATGCAGGTAGGCGATACGCTCTGTCGGCATCGCCTTTAAAAAGTCTAATGGATCGTATTGGTGATTAATCGAGTTGACGTAGATGTTGTTTACATCGAGCAGTAGCCGACAATCTGCTTCAGATAAAACCGCGTTAACGAACTCTAGTTCACTCATTTCACTACCTGGTGCGGCGTAAAATGAGACATTTTCCAAAATCAGTGGTCGCTCAAGGATCGCTTCAACTTGCTTAACGCGTGACGCCACATGGATAACGGCTTCTTGGGTAAACGGGATTGGCATTAAATCATATAAATGCCCTTTTCCTGAGCAGTAACTTAGGTGTTCTGAATAAACATCGATACCATGTAAGTCCATAAAGCCTTTGATCTGCTTTACAAAACTCACATCTAACGGTTCTGGGCTACCAATCGACAAAGAGAGCCCATGACAAAAAAATGTATTGCGCTCAGTTAACTGTCGAAACTGTCGTCCGTATTTGCCACCAAAGGTCATCCAATTCTCAGGCGCTACCTCGAAAAAATCAATAGCATTAGGTACCTGCTCGCAAAACTCGTCCAACATCTCGCGCCTTAGCCCTAATCCCACCTGTGCATTATTAGCCATAACGTGACAACCTCAACTCTCTAAAACAATTAGGCCAGCAATTAACTGGCCTAACTAAAGATTTAAACAACGTTTAACCGGAAGTGGTATTACTTATTACCACCACACTTGCCTTCTTTGGCTTTTTTATCACCACCACATTTGCCTTCGCCACACTTACCTTCTTTCATGGCTTTCTTTTCACCACCGCATTTACCTTCGCCACACTTACCTTCTTTCATGGCTTTCTTTTCAGCGCCGCATTTGCCTTCGCCGCACTTACCTTCTTTCATGGCTTTCTTCTCAGCACCGCATTTGCCTTCGCCGCACTTACCTTCTTTCATGGCCTTCTTCTCAGCGCCACATTTGCCTTCGCCGCACTTACCCTCTTTGGCTTTTTCGCCCTTCTTCATGTTTTCGCCACATTTACCTTCGCCACACTTTCCTTCACCGTCAACGATTTGGTAACCCGCTTGCATTTCGCTATAACCGAATGGATTCGCCTGTGCTTCAGCGGCAAAAGCACCACCAACAAAAACCGTACCTAACGCAACAGCCACTGCAGTATTTTTAACTAATTTCATAATCTCTTCCTTCCATAATCGATTTGTATGCAATTGGTTGCCAACACCACTATGTTGCTGGCTCGGGTAATATGACCCGCCCTACCAAGTTTTTATTTCAAAAAACTTATCAGACATCACATTTATGCTACACAAATGATAATAGTGCAACTTAGTTTGTCTGTACAAAGCCATTGAATCGATAGTTTTTCCGCAGTAAAGGTCGATTATTTTGTAACGAGTATAGCGTTAGAGTAGAATGTGCGCCCTTTTGCGGCGTTCACTAACATAACTTCGCAACAAGTTGATGTGGCCTTTTCTTAATCTAGAGCCGCACTGTTTTGAGGCGCAGGCCTCAATTGTTTATTTAAGTGGGATAACAAGTTAATGCGCGTAATTTTAGCCCCAATGGAAGGCGTTGCCGATGCCCCGATGCGAGCTCTGTTAACCCGTGTAGGTGGGTATGACATGGTCGTTAGCGAATTTATTCGTGTCGTCGATCAACTATTACCAGAAAAAGTCTTTTACCGGTTATGTGCAGAGCTTAAACATCAATGCCACACAGAGGCAGGCACACCGGTTCGCTTGCAGCTACTCGGACAAAACCCAGATTGGATGGCAGAAAACGCGCTACGCGCAGTTGAATTAGGCTCCCGTGGCGTCGATTTAAATTATGGTTGTCCTGCCCCTATGGTTAATCGTAGTAACGGCGGCGCAGCACTGCTCAAAGAGCCAGAAACTATCTATCGCGTGACTAAAGCTGTGCGCGATGCCGTCCCAGCCGGTAAACCCGTGTCCGCTAAAATACGCTTAGGCTGGGATGACAAAAGTCGGTGTATCGAAATCGCACAGGCAATTGAATCGGCTGGCGCAACCGAATTAACCGTACATGCTAGAACGAAAGAGGAAGCCTATCGGCCACCAGCCCATTGGGAGTATATCGCTAAGATTAAGCAAGCAGTCCGCTTACCTATTATCGCCAATGGTGAGGTGTGGAGCCGTGAAGACTACTTAAAATGCCAGCAAGTCAGTGGTTGTGATGACGTAATGCTTGGGCGGGGCGCGTTAACCGTGCCAAACTTGGCACATGTGGTCAAAGGCACCCAAACGCCCATGAGCTGGCAAGAAGTGAAAACACTCCTGATCCAATACTCCGACTTTGAGATTGTCAGCGAGAAAGAAAAATACTATCCAGCCCGCATTAAACAGTGGCTGCGCTTCATCGCGAGACATTACAGTGAGGGCGAAGCCTTATTTCTGCAAGTTCGCGTACTTAAACATACCCCAGATATATTGTCGCTGTTAAAAAACAGTTAACTTGCAGCCAGCATTGGGGTTTCACTGGTCTGATCTTATTGTTGCACACCAATTTTCCTAAAAATCACACCGAGTTTTGATCTCAGTCATAGCCAATTTGCGCCAGCGGCTTAGACTGAATATCCATCAACATAAACTAGGCATTGATTTGTGAGCAGATCCCATATCAGACATGAACTGTCGGAGCTTGAAGCTAATCTCAGGAAAGAGTTAGGTGCACTGCTAAGGTTGAACCATTTATCTATTGATTGTGAGTCGTTGTCACTGTCATCGTTAATAGATGAGTTAACCGCAGCCAAACTTTGCGATGAACCACTCTTTCTCAAACTCACCCAACTCGATGCCGCAATGTGCCAACTCGACATTGATCTCTATGGATTATGTTCTGACTGCGAGTCGGAAATTGAGCAGCAGAGAATTGACGCCAATCCCTTGGAGCAGCGCTGTGCACAATGCGCTGCCGATCATGAACACGAACACCGCCAAGAGTTGCGTTTGACTCATTAAACCTATGTGTCAGCTATCTGCTACAAATGGTATCTGACACAGTGCCCAACCTCTGCAGTCCATGAATTGTCACCACCGCTGATAACTGATGTTGACTTAAGCGACCTGTCATCATAGTCCTGTTTATACACTGCGCTCCATCAAATCTGTAGCCTCCATATTTAACCATTAACGATAATGGTTTAATTCGCCCATAAAAAAACCTCCAACTAAGGAGGTTTTTTATAGGCTAAGCCAGGCTTAGAACTTTTGATTTACACGTAAATAGAAAGTACGACCAAGTACATCATACAAGCCCGTGTTCACATCGCGATATGCGGCAAAGTTATAATAGGTAGGAGCTTGCTCATCAAACAGATTATTTACCCCAAGCGTAACGGTACCATTCCAATCATGAGTGTAACCCACTTGGAAGTTATGCTTGAAATAGCTTGGCGTATCGATGATGTAATCTTCGCCCTGCTCTCTCCAATATTCACCCGACTGGCTGCCAATATAGACCGTAGTCCACGCTGCGTTAAAATCATCAAAGTACCAGGCTGCAGAGAAGTTACCACGCCATTCTGGGTAGTCAACAACACCTGAGTAATCAATAGTTACCGACTCAGAGTCAGCCTGCTTTTTAAACTCCAGCACATGGCTCATATCGACCTTAAAGTTAAAGTCACCAAAGCCAGTTTCTAAGTTGTACGCGGTGGCAAAATCGAAACCTGATGTCTCAACCGTTGCAATATTAACCACACCACTTTCGATGTATTCGATCTTACCGTCAGCACCACGGGTCACAAACTGCGAACCACCATTAACCTTTTCATCACGAATCACATCTGATGCACTCACAGACTCAATCTTATTGTCATAAGTGATGGCATAATAAGACAGCTCAAGGCTCCATGCGTCGGTCACATTCCATACACCGCCTAGTGTTAAAGAGTTACCCTCTTCAGCTTCTAGATTAGGGTTACCGCCGTACCAAGTTTTGTGTTGATTTCCCGTTGCACAGTAGTTGGCATCTGAGTCGTTGTTCGCTTCACACCACACTGAATCATAAGCCTTCTCAAAGCTTAGTGATTGAGATGAGAACATCTCCCCCATATTTGGTGCACGGAAAGAGTCACCATAACTGGCACGAAGGAGTAACGAATCAACTGGACGCCAGCTTAAACCAAACTTAGGCACAACGGCATCAAATGTCGATGATTTGGTCACGACCCCCTCAGGACCACTCAGGCTTCCCTCTTGCTCATACTTTTCATAGCGAACTGCCGCTGAAAACTCAAAGTTAGCAGGCAAACCCACTTGGAACTCTGTGTATACAGCTTGGCGCGTACGCTCAGCATCAACATCATCGCCACCTGAGCCACCTGAGATAATACCTGCTGCAGACTCAGGGTCGCTAGTTTGTTTAAAGTTGATCATTTCATACTCGATACCACCAACCATAGCAACAGTGAAATCTCCATTTTCAAGCACTAATGTACTGGCTAACGCATCAAACTGAGTGCTGTCGAATTTGCCTTGATATACGCCAGTATGAGCCGCAGCACCGTACAACTTAGCCATCTGTGCATCCCACTCGGCATAGCTCATTCCAGAAGTATTAAAGATGTCATACTCACCAGTATCGATTTCGCTCTGAATGATGTTGTCATTGATCAAGTTATAATTGAAAGAGTTAGTGGTTGACGCAGAATGCTGAGCATTGATCTCCCAGTCAATCCCGTTACCGACTTCTGAGTAACCAACAAATCCACCTAAAATATCGTAGTTATTGGTCTCGGTTAATGTGTCGCGCTCGCCAATCTGTACCGAGCGCATATAAAGCGTCATATCTGCACCAGTTGGGTTGTATTGGTTATCTGCGCCCATAACTGGATAGTTAGTTGACACAGGCGTGCCGGCATAACGCGTATTGGTTTCGCTCAACGATGCAGACCCACGACCACGGAACTGAATGTTATCAGTCACTTCATAGTTGAAATTGGTCATGAATGAGTTACGCGTCATGTCGCCAAATAACTTGGTGACAGCCCCGTAACTGTAGAAACAGCGACCGTTATTTTCACCGTCTGTACCATCGGAAACATTTTCTGTTTGATCGCACATATCAGAATTAGCGTAAAAGTCATAAATCGGCTTGCCATCTGCATCTAACTTGCCAGTGTTGTAGTAACCATTTGGCACTGAGCTGAACGAACTGTAATCGCCATAAGAGGGATCATCCATATTCCATATATCACGGTCCATCACAGATTTAGTGTCATAGTACTCATAGGTAAATGTGACATTGCCTTTATCTGAATTGAAGCCCGCAGCGATAGAGAATCGGTTGGCATCTCCGCCGTCGATATCGGGTTGCTCAGTGCTAAAATCAAGCTGGAAACCATCAAACTCTTTCTTGGTAATAATGTTAATTACACCTGCAACAGCATCAGAACCATAAACCGCAGAGGCGCCATCACGTAAGATTTCGATTCGCTCTACTATTGCCAATGGAATTTGCGAAGTATCGGCAACCGCACCTGAGCTAGAACTTGTGCCAGGCATACGACGGCCATCTAGCAGGACAAGCGTTGCTTGTGCACCAAGACCGCGCATATTAATACTGGCAGTAGAGCTAGCACCAGATCCATAACCTGACATGCCACGCCAAGAACCAAAACTGTTAATGGCTGAGTTGTTAAGCACATCTGCAACGGTTTTCTCACCCGTTAAGGCTATATCTGCTGCGCTGAGCACAGTTACAGGTGAGGAAGTTTCCATATCCACCTGTTTAATGCGTGAACCAGTTACTTCGATGCGTTCTACTTTTTCACTTTGCTCTTCAGCAAATACTGTTCCTGAAAAAGCCATACTCGATGTCGTTAAGGCAAATATGCCTACGCGAACCGCTTTCGCTGTTAAGGTCAAAGAGTTCATATGTTTCCCTCATATACGAGTAATTAACAAAAATTCTCGCTTAATAATATTTATTGTTTTGTTTTTAATTAAGAAGTTAATCCTTCGGTATGGATATTGTTAAAAAACAAAAAACATGTCAACGAACAGCACATAAAAACAACCCAAATGAAACCAATTGATACACATGAAATAACAAAAATTTATTAAAAATAATAAGGGAATACAAGAAAAGCCATAAAGAACAACGACCTAAAAAAATAAAGATGATAAGCAAGAGAACGAACAAAGTAAATGCATTACATTAAAGTCAGTGGATACAAATAAATACACATGTATGATTATTGTTTTAATTATTAATAAAAGATCAATAGTAAACACTAAACACAACAAGTACCGAAACATTGTAAACGCTCGGCAAATTTTAGAAGCTCTAAAAACCCACCCTAGTTAATAAAATGTTACTAAGTGAAGGGTGATATAATTATCCAGCTATTTTAATATTAAATAAACATTGTTATTTACAACTAGTATGTCATTAAATAAATGAAACGTTGGCGGGGTTCAGCAAGATATTAGAAATCTAAAACAGCAACATTGCGTACCAACTAAATAGATGACGGCCACGAGTCAAAACGAGTAGCGTACTAAGGATATTATGAGCATCAATGTATTCAAAGAAAGACTTGAGTGCTCTCATCACCAATACCCAGCAACAAGGCTAAATCAAGCCGATTGAATTAACATCAGCTTAGTCTAATCGGCAGACTTGACATTGTCGCGACTCAATTGATACAAAAAACGATTGTGGCAGGAAAGATTAACTCAGTTGCACCTTAGCGAAATAGATCGCGCATGTCCCTTCATGAGCGGAATAATAGCTGATGCGTAACTCCTCTTCGGTCACTATAACTCCGGCATAGCTGGTATCGCCACCAGACGGTAAGGTCAAACACTCAATCAACTCCCCTTTACTAGATAAAACCTCAACAATTGATGTTCTTACACGCTCATCATATAGCCGTACCACGGCAAAGTGTCGCCCTTGCCATATAAAATTGACTGGACCACCGATACGTTTATCTAACACGCGCCAATGCCAGGAAGTATAGGGAGGATTGGCTTCACCAAGCAGCGCTCGCTCATCGGTTTGCCAGAGGGGATCTCGTCTAAGAAGACACCACGCCTTGCCTTCACAATCAAATACCAACCCTGACTCATTCACATAGCCACTTTGATTTAATCGTGGTTTCAGCTGAGTGTATTGCAGCCCATCATCACTACGATATAAAGCGACATAACCATGAAGCTCGTTTGGGTGGTAAGCAACGCCATACAAACAATCTTTATGCTCAGTGACGCGCCACAGCCATTCATCTTTACCTGCTAACTCTTGCCCTGATGACCAATCTTTACCATCCTTTGATTGCCAATAGTAAGATTGCAGATTTTGCTCACTCTTATTGTGAAGCGTGGCACCGCCAAAAAGATAAAGTTGTTGCTGAAACACGACTAACTTTCCATCACGAAGATCGGTCTCAGCAGAAGTGATTAGCGCTGAACTATGCCATGTCACACCATCGTCACAAGATTTGAGAATACGCAGCGCACCATCAGGAGAGACATGGGCGCGACCTTCTCGAAATACGCAGTAAAGCGCACCATTAAACGCCGCTAAGCCAGTAAAGGCATTATGTTAACCTTGGTCGCAAACCTTTGTTACTAATATGATTTCCATTGGCATACTCCGCTTGAAGGCTATAGAGAGTTATAGTATTGCAGCACAATTGTGGGTACAAAAAAGGCCGCCTAAGCGACCTCTTTGGGATACTGTAACTCGGTTAGCTACGTTGACGTGGTGTTTTGCCTGCGGCGCTCTTATGTTTGCGCACAGCCCGCCGAATTTTGGCACTTTTGACTTTAGCACGAGCAACACTGTGCTTGTCCGTTCCCATTAGGGTACGTGTTTCCTCTTCCATGCCGGCCAATTTCCTTAGGTAATTAACCTGCTCAATTGGCAACTCAATCCAACCACCACGCGGCAAGGTTTTTGGCAACTCGATCATACCGTAACGAATACGGATCAGACGGCTCACCTGTACCTCTTGCGATTCCCATAAGCGACGAACTTCACGATTACGGCCTTCGGCTAGTGATACATGCCACCACTTGTTCATGCCCTCACCACCAGCTGGTTTTACTTTATCAAAGTGAGCTGGACCATCTTCAAGGGTTACACCTGTGCGTAAACGCTGAATGCAAGCGTCATTGACTTCACCAAATGTACGCACAGCGTACTCGCGCTCCACTTCATGTGAAGGGTGCATTAGTCGGTTGGCCAATTCACCATCAGAGGTAAACAATAACAAACCAGAGGTGTTGATATCCAAACGGCCGACCGCGACCCAGCGTGAATCACGCGTGCGTGGTAATCTATCAAAGACCGTAGGACGTCCTTCAGGATCTTTGCGGCTGCAAATTTCACCTTCTGGCTTATGGTAGGCTATCACACGGCATACCAGATCCTCTTCAGACTTTACCGAAACCGCGCGACCATCGATACGCACCTTGGCGTCAGCCTCAATACGATCACCTAGCTTAGCAATTTCACCGTCAATACTAACTCGACCTGCAGCAATCCATGCCTCCATCTCACGACGGGAGCCATGGCCTGCTCGGGCCAAGACTTTCTGCAATTTTTCACTCATTAGTAGACTCTTCTATAGTGTTGGGCACGGTTTCATCGTCGGGCACGCTTACCTCAGCGCTCACCCCACCAGAAAACAGTGCCGCTAGTGACTCAGTATCAGATAGAACGGGAAGATCCGCTATCGTATCTAAGCCAAAATAGGCTAAAAATTCATTTGTAGTCGCATATAACGCGGGCCTTCCCGGCACCTCTTTATGGCCTACAATTTTAATCCAATGTCTATCGGATAAACTCTTTATAATGTGGCTACCGACTGCCACACCACGGACAAACTCTATATCTCCTCGTGTCACTGGCTGACGATAAGCTATCACTGCCAATGTTTCGAGTGTCGCCCTAGAGTAACGAGGCGCTTTTTCTTGCCACAAAGTTTGCAAATAGGGACTCAAGGTTTCAATCGTCTGAAAACGATAACCACCCGCCACCTTAGCCAGTTCAATGCCACGGCCTTGATAATCTTGCTGTAACTCCTCTAGCGCTGCTTTAACCTTAACGCGAGATACGTTAAAGTTTGCCAACACACTCTCAGTTAAATGCTTAATTGACACCGTTTTCGCCATGACGAATAAGCTGGCTTCAATCAATTGTTTTAACTGATCAGGGTTAATTTGCAGTTTCTTACCGTTTGACAATCAATACGCCCTAACATGAATCGTTGATAATGGCTCAGCTTGAATTAAGTCAACCAATAGCTCTTTGACTAACTCCATTAGCGCTAAGAAGCTCACCACCACACCAGCTCGCCCCTCTTTGACATCGAATAGCTGCTCAAAAGGCAGATAATCCTTGCCTTCAAGCATAGCTAAAATCTGTGCCATACGTTCCCGGGTTGACAGGTTTTCACGTCTAACATGATGATGCTCAGTCGCTTCAACACGTTTTAACACCGATGCAAATGCGCTGGCGATATCAAACAAGGATACCGACGGCGGCACGACAACAGGTTTAATATCCGCCGCTGGCAGCGCTTTAGCTTGAAATATATCTCGCTCTAAACGCGGTAACTCATCTAAACGCTGTTGGGCGTCTTTAATGACTTCATACGCTTTTAATTGGCGAATAAGTTGCGCCCGAGGATCTTCTTCATCCTCATCGCCCACGTCAGGCTTTGGCAATAATAACCGCGACTTTATCTCTGCTAAGGTAGCGGCCATGACCAAATAGTCGGCAGCAAGTTCCACTCTGGCACCTTGCAGTAACTCAATATACTCAAGGTACTGATCCGTCACCGGAGAGATGGCTAAATCCACCACATCCAGTTTTTGTTTCCGGATTAAATATAGCAAGAGATCGAGCGGTCCTTCGAAGGACTCAAGAAACACCTCTAATGCTTCTGGCGGGATAAACAGATCGGCAGGCAGATGTTTAACCACCTCGCCTCGAACGACTGCTAGCGGTAAACTTTGTTGAGTTCCAAGCATCCGCGCTCCCAATACCCTTTATTTTTCAAAAGGAAACTGACCAACTACAGCGTTTAACCTCTTGATTGCTTTACGCCAAACGCGCGATTATACCCGCTAAGCGTCGCAATAGACAGGGGTTTAAAGAAACTGACTGACATCCCCTGCGCCTTCACGCAAAATATCGATATCCCCTTCGGATAAGTCAATCACGGTCGTCGGCTTTTCGCCTAAATAACCACCATGGATAATCACATCCACTTGATGCTCAAGAATGTCACGAATGTGCTCAGGATCGGACTCGGTAAACTCCTCGCCTGGCAATATCAAACTGGTCGACATAAGCGGGGCATCTAGCGCTTCAAGCAGCGCCAAAGCAATGACATTATCAGGCACTCGAATACCAATGGTCTTTTTCTTAGGATTCTGTAACCGCTTAGGCACCTCTTTACTTGCTTTAAAAATAAAGGTGAATGGCCCCGGTGTGTTGTGCTTTAACACGCGATAAGCTTGATTATCAACCTTTGCATAAGCGGCTAGTTCAGATTGATCGCGCACCATCAGTGAGAAATTGTGGTCATTATCTATCTGACGAATACGGGCTATACGCGTCATGGCATCTTTTTCGCCTAACAAGCAACCTAAGGCATAACCGGAATCGGTTGGGTAAACCACCACTCCGCCCTGCTTAATCACATTCACCGCCTGATTAATCAGTCGTGCCTGTGGATTTTCTTCATGTACATAAAAAAACTGACTCATTTAGATTCCATCCAATTATCCATTTGCCATACCCAATCAACACCTTGGGGCTGGAACATATTTTTACCTAACTCAATCCAACTGCCAGGAAAATGAAAATCACTACCTAGTGATGCATGCAGTTGATTGAGTTTACTTAATGCAATTAAATTATTTCTATCTTCAATGGTTTGCTGACCAAGCACCACTTCCATCGCATCGCCCCCAGCCGCTTTAAACTCTCTAACCAAGCGTTTGAGCCATTTCCCAGACAGCTTGTAACCACTAGGGTGTGCTAATACCGCGCAGCCACCAGCCTGATGAATAAATGCAATGGCTGTTGCCATGTCGGACCAATTATTCGGCACATATCCCGTTTTTCCACGCGCGAGATACTTCTTAAATACCGATGCGGCATTAACGGCATAACCATTATCCGCTAACCAGCGCGCATAGTGCCCACGACTCAGCGCTGCCCCACCGGCTAACGCCTTAGCTCCTTCGTAAGCGCCTTCTATACCCGCCTTTTCTAGGCGCATCCCAATCTCTTTGGCCCGGGCTTCACGCAACAGGCGTTGCTCGGTCAAAAACTCAGCTAACGGTTCATTGTCAGTATCAATATTCAGTGCAACGATATGAATATCAAAGTTATTCCACCGTGTTGATATTTCTGTACCATTGATTAAGGTTAACGGCTCACTTTGGTTATTATTAAACTGATGGGCCTCAGTTAAACCTGCGGTTGTATCGTGATCAGTGATAGCCAACACTTGTACACCTTTCTCAATGGCGCGAGCAACAAGCTCTGAAGGTGACAACTGTCCGTCTGAAGCGGTCGTGTGGCTGTGAAGATCAATTAAAAGCGTTTCATTTATCATCCCACTATTCTACTAGAGTTTGTTATTAGAAACATCTAATTGGGTTAAATAGTGCGACAATCCCCTTGATGAGATGTCGCTTAGACCAAATAAGCACTAAATAGAAAAATATTCAATTGACATCACCGCCACGTGGATGTTTTTATATAGCCATTAAACAACATTACCTTTTACATAAATGAGAGACGCTTCGATGACATTTCAGTTCAATAACATCAATTGGTGGTGGCACTTCCCAAACTAGCGGGTGGTGTGAAGAACTGTGCTCATGTAAAAGAGACAAGATTCAACAAAAAGCCCGCACTTGATGCGGGCTTTTTTGTAAAAAAAAATCATAATCAGCCCGTTATTGCGATACCAGACGTTTAAAGCGAGAGACAAGATGACAATAGCTAAAGTAACAACGGTTAGGGAACGGATCGACTATCCGAATGATCCGCTCAGCTTATATCAGCAGCTTACCCACGATGCGCCGCACACTATGCTGCTCGAATCGGCTGAGATTGAAAGCAAAGATAATATTCGCAGCATCATCTTAACCCACGCAGCACTGGCTATCCGATGCAAAGGTTATCAGTTAACCTTTACCGCACTGACTGAAAATGGCCAAAACTTGCTCGCACCAATTGAACGCTATTTCCCCGATGCTGACGCCGTGGTTGAAGACAACACGCTAACCTTAACCTTGACGAAAGCGTCTCAACAACTCGATGAAGATGCTCGGCTTAAATCGGTGTCGCCACTCGATGGTTTACGCGCCATAGTTAAGGGCATCGATTGTGGTGAATCACCACAATTTGAAGATCTATTCCTAGGTGGTGTACTGGCATATGATTTAATTGACACGGTAGAGCCTCTGCCGCAAGTACCAGAGGGTAATAACAGTTGCCCTGATTACCTTTTCTATCTGGCTGAAACCTTGGTCACAGTCGATAGACAGGCCGAAACAGCGCAAGTGATCACGCATCTATTTAATACAGAACAACACCAAGATAATGACTATGCATGCTGCCTTAGCGATCGTATTGCAACGATTGCAGCACAAGTCGCGGAACTTAGATCGGCTCCAGCACTGGTTACTGTTGATGCTGACGCCAAAGTTAACGTCTCTGATGCGGAATTTGTCCAACACGTCGAGGCGCTAAAATCTCATGTGGTAGCAGGAGATATCTTTCAAGTTGTCCCCTCACGTAGTTTTAGCCTCCCTTGCCCCAATACCTTAGGCGCATACCGAGCGCTGCGTTTAACCAACCCCAGCCCTTATATGTTCTACTTTCGAGGCGATGATTTTACCGTGTTTGGTGCCTCACCAGAAAGCGCACTCAAATATGAAAGCTCGACCAATCAGGTTGAGATTTACCCAATCGCTGGCACCCGAGCGCGAGGAAAAACCCTTGATGGCAGTATTGACACCGATCTAGACAGCCGGATTGAGCTTGAACTTCGGCTAGATAAGAAAGAGCTATCTGAACATTTGATGTTGGTCGACCTTGCGCGTAATGATGTCGCTCGCATTAGTCAAAGTGGCACCCGTAAAATTCCTGAGTTACTTAAAGTCGATAGATACTCACATGTGATGCATTTGGTCAGTCGCGTCACAGGACAATTGCGCCAAGATTTAGATGCACTACATGCTTATCAAGCATGTATGAATATGGGCACCCTGACTGGTGCTCCAAAAGTGAGTGCCGCACAGCTCATTCGTGGCGTAGAGAAAACACGCCGCGGTAGTTACGGAGGCGCCGCAGGTTATCTTAATGGTCTAGGTGATATGGACACCTGCATTGTCATCCGCTCCGCCTTTGTAAAAGATGGCACCGCACACATTCAAGCAGGGGCTGGTGTGGTCTATGATTCAGACCCACAGGCCGAGGCTGATGAAACCCGTCAAAAAGCACAAGCCGTTATAACAGCAATTAAGATGGGAGGTGGCGTATGAAGCTTTACCTATTGGATAATTTCGATTCATTTACCTACAACCTAGTTGACCAATTTAGAAGCTTAGGCTTCGAGGTGGTGATCTACCGTAATGATGTCGATGCCCAGTTTATCGCTGATAAACTCCTCAATGAAGCTGGTAAAGCCGCATTAGTATTGTCACCAGGCCCTGGTGCTCCCCACGAGGCTGGATGTCTGATGACATTAATCAGTTTGGTTGCGGGAAAAGTGCCAATGCTTGGGATCTGCTTAGGACATCAAGCCATGGTTGAACATTTCGGTGGCAAAGTTGAGCGCGCTCAGCAAGTGGTACATGGCAAAGCGAGCCCAACCTTTCACAATGGCCAAGAGATATTTGCTAACTTGCCCTCGCCGCTTCCCGTCGCACGGTACCACAGCCTAGTGGCGACCCAAGTCCCAGAGTGTTTAGAGGTCATTGCGACAACAGAAGAGATGCCGATGGCGATCTCTCACAAAACCTATAAAGCCGTGGGCTTTCAATTTCATCCTGAATCGATTCTAACCACGCTAGGCAGTCAGTTATTGACGCAAACCCTCAGCTATTTAACCAGCCCGGCAGTGGGAGAGGAAAAATGAGCCAACTACAATCAATCTTAGATAAACTTTATGCTGGACAGAGTGCTAGCCGCGAAGAAGCCAACACCTTAGTCAGTCAGATCATTAGCGGTGAAATGAACCAAGTCACTATGGCAGGTATGCTAGTCGCAATGAAAATGCGCGGTGAAACCATTGATGAAATATCAGGGGCAGCCGATGCACTGCGCGCCGCCGCAAAACCTTTCCCACGTCCAAGCAAAGCCACTAAAGCGCAAGGTATTGTTGACATTGTCGGCACTGGCGGTGATGGCCACAACACCATCAATATTTCAACGACAGCAGCATTTGTTGCCGCGGCTGCTGGCGCTAAGGTCGCCAAGCATGGAAATCGCAGCGTCTCAAGTAAATCGGGGTCTTCCGACTTATTGGCACAATTTGGCATCGATTTAACAATGGCCCCAGACACCGCCCGAGACTGCCTAGACAATCTGGGCTTATGTTTTCTATTCGCGCCCCATTATCATGGTGGCGTGCGACATGCGGTGCCGGTGCGCCAAGCGTTGAAAACCCGCACACTGTTTAATCTTTTAGGGCCGTTAATCAATCCCGCACACCCAGATTTTATGGTGCTAGGTGTATACAGTCAGGAGCTGGTCGACCCGGTTGCTCACGCATTGAAAGCCCTAGGTATAAAGCGTGCAATGGTGGTACACGGCGCAGGGCTCGATGAAGTAGCTATTCATGGCGACACCTTTGTCTGTGAGCTGCATAATGGTGAGATAAGCCAATACACCCTTACACCTGCTGAGTTAGGATTACCACAAGCTAGCCTTCCTGAGTTGGAAGGGGGCACTCCAGAAGAAAATGCCGCGTTGACTAAGGCCATTTTACAAGGTTGCGGCCAAGCAGCGCACACCAATGCGGTTGCCGCCAATGCAGGTTGCGCATTGTACATCGCCGGTATCTGTAACAGCCCTGCAGCTGGCACAGCACTCGCGTTAGATACCCTAGCCAGTGGCAAAGCCTTTACCTTACTTGAGCAGCTTGCCGACGCAAGCGCCGTTAAATAGAGAATTGGGAGTGATTGTGAGCAGTTCAACTATGACCCAAACAGCACCAAAGCAAAGCAATGTATTGACCAAGATTGTTGATACCAAGGCTGAGCATATCGCTGCATTAAAAATCCGTTTCCCCGAGGCATCACTGCAACCCAAAATATCAGACAGAAGCCTGTTCGAGGCTCTGAAAGCGCCCAATGCTGGGTTTATCTTTGAGTGTAAAAAAGCCAGCCCTTCGAAAGGCTTGATTCGCCCAGATTTCGATGTTGAAGCGATTGCCGACGTTTATTTGCATTACGCGGCGGGCATATCGGTATTGACCGATGAAGCCTTCTTCCAAGGTGATATGGGTTATATCCCCAAAGTCAGAGCCCGGGTGACACAACCCATTCTGTGTAAAGATTTTTTTGTTGACACATATCAAGTCAAACTCGCGGCGCATCAAGGTGCCGATGCCATTTTGCTGATGTTATCGGTATTAGATGATGAGCAGTACCAAGCCTTAGCGGCCGAAGCCCAAAAGTACCAACTCGATATGCTGACAGAAGTCAGTAACGAAGAGGAGTTACAGCGTGCTATCGCTTTAGATGCTGCAATCATCGGCATCAATAATCGTAACTTGCGCGATCTATCGACCGATTTAGCCACCACAGAAGCCTTGGCACCACATATACCCGCAGATCGCGTGGTGATCAGTGAATCAGGGATCTATAACCAAGCACAAGTGCGTCGCCTCAGCCCATTAGTAGATGGTTTTTTGGTGGGTAGCTCGTTAATGGCAGAAGATGATTTAGATTTAGCCTGTCGCACCTTGACCTTAGGTCATAACAAAGTCTGTGGAATGACCCGTAGCGAGGATTTGCAAGCAATCGCAGAGGCGGGGGCAATTTACGCAGGACTTATTTTTGCAAAAAAATCACCACGCTACGTAACGCCAGAGCAAGCGCTAGCGCTGACAACCGCACAACGTGCCAGCGCTAAATCGCTTAGCTTTGTTGGAGTATTTGTCAATGAAGCCCCCAAAGTGATCAGTGATATCGCCTCATTATTAGATCTATTTGCCGTACAGTTACACGGCAACGAATCAGAATATGAAATAAACCAAGTACGAGAAGCATTAAAAGAGGCGGGCTCACAAGCAAAAATTTGGAAAGCGGTTGCCGTTAATGTTGATGCAGCAGATACTGAGCTCACGTTAGTCACCAATGCCGACCGTCTCCTTTTTGACAGCAAGACCCAGCAAGCCGGCGGCGTACAGTTTGGCGGTACCGGCCAAGTATTTAACTGGCAACTGTCACTCCCCAACAAAACTGAATCCATGCTTGCAGGCGGTTTAACCGCTAAAAATGCCGCTGAGGCCAGTAAACAAGGGTTCTTTGGTCTGGATTTTAACTCAGGCGTTGAACATGAGCCGGGGGTAAAAGATCATCAACAAATTGCTGCAGCATTTAGCGCACTTAGAGCCTACTAAGTGACAATGACACCAAATTGAATTTTAATTTAAGGAACTACCAATGACTAAGCTTGATCCCTACTTTGGTGAATATGGTGGCATGTACGTGCCGCAGATATTGATGCCAGCGCTAAAACAACTTGAAGCAGCTTTTGTCGATGCCCAGCAAGACGAGGCGTTTCTGGCAGAGTTTAGCGACCTACTGAAGAACTATGCTGGACGCCCAACAGCGTTGACACTCACCCGTAACTTAAGCCCGAACCCTTTGGTTAAGATCTACCTCAAACGTGAAGATCTATTGCACGGTGGCGCCCATAAGACCAACCAAGTGCTCGGCCAAGCGTTACTCGCTAAGCGCATGGGTAAAAAAGAGATCATCGCTGAAACCGGAGCTGGGCAACACGGTGTAGCCACGGCCCTAGCCTGTGCATTGCTCGATTTAAAGTGCAAAGTTTATATGGGCGCTAAAGACGTTGAACGTCAATCGCCAAACGTGTTCAGAATGAAACTGATGGGCGCTGAAGTCATTCCTGTAACCTCTGGTTCATCGACACTAAAAGATGCTTGTAATGAAGCGATGCGCGACTGGTCTGGCAGCTACGATAAAGCGCATTACCTACTTGGCACCGCTGCAGGGCCACACCCTTTCCCAACCATAGTGCGTGAGTTTCAGCGCATGATTGGCGAAGAGACAAAACAACAGTTACTTGCACGTGAAGGTCGCCTGCCAGACGCGGTTATCGCCTGTGTTGGCGGCGGTTCAAACGCCATTGGTATGTTTGCCGACTTTATTGACGAAGCCAGTGTCAAACTTATTGGTGTCGAGCCCGCTGGGTTAGGTATTGATACCCCGATGCATGGCGCACCGCTTAAGCATGGCAAAACCGGTATATTTTTCGGCATGAAAGCCCCCTTGATGCAAGACAAAGAGGGACAGATTGAAGAGTCTTACTCCATCTCGGCAGGCCTTGACTTTCCCTCTGTCGGCCCACAACATGCTCACCTAGCAGCCACCGGCCGCGCCACTTATGAATCGGCAACCGATGATGAAGCGCTCGAAGCTTTCCAGTTATTAGCCCGTAGCGAAGGGATTATTCCAGCCCTAGAATCCGCCCACGCGCTAGCTTATGCCATCAAGCTTGCCAAAGTAGCCACAGAAGAGACCTTATTGGTGGTCAATCTCTCTGGTCGCGGTGATAAAGATATCTTTACCGTGGCGGACATATTAGAAAATAAGAACAAGGAGAGCGGTAATGAGTAACCGTTATCAAGTAGCATTTAGCGCATTAAAAGCGAAAGGCCAAGGCGCTTTTGTGCCTTTTGTCACGCTTGGCGACCCCAGCCCTGAGTTATCGCTAAAGATCATCGATACCTTAGTTGAAAACGGTGCCGATGCGCTAGAGCTAGGGTTTCCCTTTTCAGATCCGCTTGCCGATGGTCCCGTGATCCAAGGGGCAAACTTACGTGCACTAGACGCAGGGACCACGCCGAGTCATTGCTTTGAGATGCTTAGCAGTATCCGTGCTAAATACCCCGATCTTCCTGTCGGGCTGCTGCTTTACGCCAACTTAGTCTTTGCCAACGGTATCGATGCCTTTTATGCCAAAGCCAAGGCTGCAGGGGTCGATTCAGTACTCATTGCTGATGTGCCAGTGGAAGAAGCGGCGCCTTTTATCGACTCAGCCAAAGCACACGGTATTGCGCCAATCTTTATCGCCCCGCCTAATGCTAACCGTGAAACCTTGCAGTTAGTCAGTGAGAAAGGTGAAGGCTACACCTACCTTCTGTCGCGTGCAGGTGTCACGGGGACAGAGTCGAAAGCAGGCAGGCCAATTGATGAGATTTTAACCCGCTTGAAAGAGTTCAACGGTGCACCACCACTATTGGGTTTTGGTATCGCAGAGCCAGCGCAAGTGAAGGCCGCGATCGACGCGGGCGCAGCAGGAGCCATTTCAGGATCGGCTGTGGTTAAGATAATTGAAGCCAATCGTGATAACGAAGCCGCACTCCTTAGTGCGCTGGGCGAATTTACCCGCAATATGAAAGCCGCCACTTAGGCTAATATCGCCACTTTCAGTGCCATAAAAAAACGCCTGATTAACTATCAGGCGTTTTTATTATCTAGTACCCATTAGCATAATGACTATTCAGTTTCTTGCTTCGCTGTATCGAGCATAGCCTTATGGTCTATCTCAAACGGTGGCATTGCTTTGCCATCATTTTTCAAATAGTGATCCATCCAGCGCATTAAACGAAGATTGTAATCGTATTGCGCAGCTGCTTTACGGTTACCATGTCCTTCACCAGGGTAATAAACTAAGCGCACGTCCTTACCCTGCACCTTCATATAACGATAAAGCTCCATCGATTGAGCAGGATGTACACGAGGATCATCCTTACCATGCATGATCAGCAATGGGGTTTCAGATTGGCCCGCCCAATAAATTGGGCTGCGCTCTAAATACCACTGCCACTTATCCCAAGGATAAGAGCGTGCATGCACTAAGTGCATCTCATTCGAGATATCCGTCGTACCAAATTTAGACAGCTGATTGGTCACACCAACAAACATCACGCTCGCAGCAAAATGTTTTGTCAGCTTAGTCGCCGCCCATGCTGAAGCATAGCCGCCGTATGAACCACCCGTGATACCTACTTTTTTACTGTCCACTAGCCCCATATTAACAAGGTGATCTTTAAACTCGACCAGATCGTCGAACTCCTTGCCAGCATAATCATTTTGTCCAAGCTTAGAATAGTCAACGCCTTTACCCGTACTACCACGGTAATTAGGGTAAAAAACCGCATAACCTTGACTCGCCGCTAATTGACCTGGACGAGAGTAGTTAGTCAACCAACCATCTTTATCATGGCTCTCTGGGCCGCCATGGACCGACATGATCAACGGGTAGCGCTCCCCCTTTTTGTAGTCGAGGGGATAGATCAACACACCACCAATCTCAACGCCATCTTTCGCCTTGAAGGTGATAGATTCCTGTTTAGCGAAACGCTTATCGTCTAGCCATGGGTTGGAGTTACTTAGGCGGTTTGCCTTATGCTTGGCACCTCGAAGGAGATACACTTCATTCGGATGTTTAGCAGTGTTAGCACGCAGGGCAATACTCTTATCTGAATCAGAGATACTAAGCTGTGAAGCGATAAATTTACCCGGTTTAACAACCTCTTTGAACTTGCTGCTACCCGGTTTAATCAATCCAATCACTGAATCCGTATCGATATTACTAATGAAATAAAGCTCATTGCTGCGCTTTTTCCACTCTATATCGCTCACGTGGCCTAAATGATTAGGTAACCATTCTTTGATCTTACCGCTTTGGCTGTCAGCAAGGTAAAGTCGACCGGTCGCGGGATCGTGCTTATCTTGTGCGCCTAAAATGGCGACATATTTCCCATCATGGGAAAACTCAGCAGCGCCAAGCTTACCTTCAGTCATAAATGAGGTCACAACCTGCTGCTTGTCCACATTAACAATATGCCACTGCGACTTCATGTACTGATCGTCAATCAACGCTGAAGGTTGGGTTTTAACAAGCAGTTGCTCATCATTTGCCGACCACTGTACCGCTGAAACATAATCCTCAATCGCCCAAGCAACAGGTGTAAGCGGCTTGTCATTGACAGTCAAATCGACGACAAACAGCTGTTTATTAGTCAGTCCCTGCTCATAAACCTCGGCCATAAAACCAAGCTCTTTTAGCTCCTTAACACTTTTGTCTTTAGCAGGTTTTGCAATCAGCGCAATTTGTTTACCATCATGACTGAGTGCATAGCTGGCGATGTCTGTCTCTTTTAATTCGAAGGTTTTCTGTGCCTGCCCCCCATTAAAAGGGATCTGATATAACGCTGTATGTTTGTCATCACCCATCTTTGCGAGGAAATACACCAAGGTGCCATCCATTGACCAATGAATATTTTTAATGGTCACTTCGCCTGTAACATAGGGGCGTTCAATACCTTTGTCGTCAACGATATACAGCTCAGCCCAATGTAAGCCATTCTTCTCTTTATAGAGTTCACGAGGCACATAGCGAGTAAAAGCGACATTGTCTCCTGATGGGCTTACCTGAGCTTGCGCCACCTGTTGCAATCCAATCAGTTCCTGGGCCGTGAGTAGATCTCCAGCCGCTGCATTAAGACTGAGTACACCAAACGACAAGGCGATGGCATGCTTTACAGCTTGTAACGGTCTTTTCATATTTGCTTTAGACTCCAATCTGTTAGTTATCTTGTTATTGTTATCTTGATCTGGGCAACATTATAGGTTCATTGGATACAAAACTAAAACAGTGCCTAACAATTTATTGGCATTAAGTCATGGTGCAGGTAGTATTGGGCTCGCGGTAAGCGTCAAAAAGCTTATATTGTATCCTTCTAACAAGTTGCCAGCCGCGTCATTTAAGGAAAAGGTAAGCATGGAGCATTTTTTAACAAAGGTGTTAACCCGGCTGCAAGACTACCGCAGCAAAAATGGCATCGAACATACGCCCTACGATGCAAAGTACGACCAAAGCAACAACATCAAGGCAATTCATTTTCAGCTGTCTTATGGGCTCGGAAAATTCAGTATTGAACGAGATTTGGCCAACAATCGCATTGTGATCAAAGAGCGCCAATGGCAACAATGGGTTACCGTATTGTTCTTCGTCATTATGGCCATCCTAAATCCTGAGCAAACATGGCTACTATTCGCGGCCGCCACGATCAATATAGCTGTGTTAATCATTAAAGAGATTAAAATCGTTGCCCTAAAACGTTTTCTATTTGAGTGATCTTTCTGTCGCGCGCTAGCGTATCTCTGACTCAAATCGAAAAGTGATGAGGATGATTAAGATGACGCAGCAAGAGCTAATCGAACGTTTTGATGCACAAACACTGGCACCAACAATTATTAACACAGCCGATGCGACTCACTATTTAGTTGGCGGTGAAGATGAGCTTGGCAATTTCTATCAGCTAACCGCCCCAAACAAACGCCCCTTGTTATATTTTTCTTTAGACCAAGCCAAAACCCAACTCAAACAGATGGGATTGACTCATGCCCACTTTGAACTGTGTTCGGCCTATGATGAGATGATTGGCATAGAACCTCAAATTGCCGACAAGTCATCCATTGAAATACGGTTCTAAGCCTAACCACTATGGAAACTCAGATAAAATTTACCAAAGCCCTTTTGGCATACAGTAGAGTCACCCACTGTGGTGAAAAGACCGCAAGAGGCTATCAATTTAACGATGTTGAAGTGTGGGCAGATTTCGATGGCTATACTTGTTACATGCAATCAGGGGGCGTGACGCTGACCTTGTTATTTCATGGCAAGTTTCTGCTTGAATATGACAGTAGAGATAAGCTTAAGCGTTTTATCAGGCAGCTCGATAAGTTAGCACATTAGTCGAGGATTGAGGATTGAGGATTTAAGATGCAACATATGAAACAGATGTTCGAAGGCTTCATTTTTGACTTAGATGGCACCTTAGTCAGTTCGTCACTGGACTTTACTGCACTCAAGGCCAGCATCAACTGCCCTCTAGATGAAGATATTCTGGCCTTTATGGAGCAGTTAAGCGGCCCGCAGCGGCATCAGGCCGAGCAGATTATCGTCGCGGCAGAGCTTGACGATGCGCAGCAGTGCACGACACTGCATGGGACCTTAGCGTTACTGGACTTTTTGCTACTTCAACAAGTTCCCATGGCCATAGTAACCCGTAACAGTCAGCTGGCAGCCCAGTGTAAAATTGAACAAACCCAACTCCCCATTGAACTGGTGTTGACACGAGGCGATGGCCCCGCAAAACCCAACCCGAGCAGCTTAACACACATCAGTCACACTTGGGGAATTGCGCCAGATAAACTCGCCTACATCGGTGACCACCTTTACGATGTCCAAGCAGCTAACCGAGCAGGTATGCAGTCGGTGCTGCTGACTTTTGGCCAGAAAAAGCCCTACGAAGCCCAAGCAGCATATTGCTTCACAGACCCTATGCATATGCTTAAATCTATGCCTCTTTTACCACTATGCGCCTAATACTGCTGCTAGCACTGTGTGCAACGATGACATCAATAAATGCTTTTGCTAATGAGGCCAGCATGACAACACCTAAGGTTGAATCCCGACTCGTAGATTTTAGTGACAAGGAAGCCACTTGGACTATCGTTAATGACGGTGTCATGGGTGGACGTTCACGCAGCGATTTTAAGGTTGAACACGATAGCGGGCGCTTTAGTGGTGTCGTGTCCCTCGAAAACAATGGTGGATTTGCATCGGTCAACAGAAGCGTACAGATCAGCAAAACCTTACCTGCTGAATATAATAACCGTTGGAGAATTAACATCGACATCATAGGTGATGGCCGCACCTATCAACTCAGGCTCAGAAATCAGGCCGGCACAACCTTCAAAGCTGATTTTGAGACCCAGGCGGATACCCCCCAACAGCTGACCTTTAGTGCTAACGACTTTATCGAATCTTTTCGGGGACGAACATTCCCGCAAAACCCGAAACCCCAATGGAACGATCTGGTTACTATCGGTTTTCTCATCGCTGACAAACAGGCCGGTGAGTTTCAATTAACCGTCAAAGCAATAAACTGGTATCTCGAATAATTAAGCCTAAGTGGCTGTGTTTGATGACAAGTCAGTTAACCTTGATGAGAAAGAAATTCGATAATTTCATCCATGTTGAGATTGAAATCATCCGCTCTCACGCACTTTACAATCAAATCGTCAGCAGCGGTAGCAAGGTCAATATGATGACAAGCCTCAAAGTGATCCGGATTTAGCACGTAGAAAGGCCTCACCGTCGGCCTTATTGGATCTTCGGTATTATGACGTTCAACAATTGCTAAACGGTTTGACTCTAACTGCACCACAGAACCAACAGGATAAACCCCCATACATTTAATAAAGTGATCAACCAATTGCACATCCAGCTCATTATTTTTAGCCAGCACCCTTAGAATGCTAAATGCTTTTACTTGCGGATACCCCGACTTATAACAGCGCGTAGAGGTCAACGCATCAAAAATATCGCAAATCGCAATCATGCGACCATAGGTCGATATCTCCCGTTCCGGTAATCCATTTGGATAGCCCTTACCATTGAGTTTTTCATGATGTAGACGTGCAACTTCAAGGCTTAATGAACTGATATTGGGTGTATTTTTAATAGTACGAATAGAGTGCGTGGCGTGGGTTTTCATTATCGCAAACTCATCATCAGTCAGTTTTCCCGGCTTATTGAGAATATGCTCTGGGATCATGATTTTGCCCACATCATGTAAGAATGCGCCAATGGCTAAATGATGCACAATCTCTTTATCTATCTTCAAGTAGAAAGCAAAAATACTCATCAACACAGACACTGCAACCGAGTGCTCTAGCAGGTACTGATCTTTATGGCGGATATTAAGCACGCAAGCCAATGCATCAGGATTATCAAAAATCAGGTCAATAGACTGCTCTGTTACCGCCTTTACCGGTGCCAAATTTAGTGGCACACCGTTTTTGGCATCATGGAAGATTTTTTGCTGTATCGACTTAGACTCTTCAAATACTTGTTTGGCTTTAACCAGTTCACTGGAGAAAAATCGTGAGTTGGGAGGGGGTGACTGGCGTTTCTCTGGGCGCGTGACTGACTTACCTACTAGACGTGATTTAGCCGTATCAATCAACAGCCTTTCAACACCTTTCGCTTTCAGAGCATTAATGATCCGCTCATCTTCTACCCAGCCTTGAGATGACAACCTAAACCTGTCTTTAGGAAAACTGATATCGACGATATACATTCCAACACTCAATTGTGAAATGTCGCGCTCAACAATCATATTTTACGATCCATGTCTGTTACCGAAAGGATAACTTATTGCGAATCTCTATAAACTATCACCAAACCTATTCTAAGGTAAATTAAAGCATTCATTTTATAGGACGTTTATCAAAAATATCTATGTGTTCGCAAAGAGAATAAGCTACTGTTGCAACATTGAAAGTCCCACCGTTAGCGAGATGTAAATAGCGAATTATTTTTATGCAGTGGCTTGTGGATTGGGACCCTAAACTTTTGCTGCGTATTCTAAGCATGCTACACTCACACCCAGTTTTATTTTTAATTTACCTAAGAGTTACTATGAAACAACTGCTCGACTTTTTGCCTTTAGTCATCTTTTTCGCTGTGTATAAATTCTTTGATATTTATGTCGCTAGTGGGGCACTTATCGCCGCGACTGCGCTACAACTTATTATCACCTATCTGTTATACAAAAAGATCGAAAAAATGCACCTGATCACATTTGCCATGGTCAGCTTTTTCGGTACGCTAACGCTTATTTTCCATGACGATGCATTCATCAAATGGAAAGTCACTGTCGTCTATGCCATGTTTGCCATCGCACTGGCGGTCAGCCAATGGATCAATAAGCCGATCTTAAAAGGGATGCTAGGTAAAGAGCTTGTGGTTGCCGATAGAATATGGGCGCGAGTGACTTGGTACTGGGTGCTGTTTTTCCTCTCATGTGGCCTAATCAATATCTACGTCGCATTCAGTCTCTCGCAAGAAACTTGGGTGAATTTTAAAGTCTTTGGGCTTACCGCCCTCACCTTAGCCAATACTGTGATCACCGTAATGTATCTTTACAAACACATGCCTGAAGAACATAAAAAGGAACTCAAATAATGTGGTACATGATTTCGTCTCAAGATGTTGAAAATAGTTTAGAAAAGCGTATGGCTGCTCGTCCAGATCATTTAGCTCGCTTGCAAACCCTATCGGATGAAGGCCGTTTATTGGTCGCAGGCCCACATCCTGCCGTCGACAGTGACAACCCAGGTGACGCCGGTTTTACCGGTTCGCTCGTGGTGGCGGATTTTGACTCATTAACCGCTGCGCAAGCTTGGGCTGACCAAGACCCTTATATTGCCGCTGGCGTTTATGAAAGCGTTATTGTTAAGCCATTTAAACGTGTTTTGCCATAATCTAAACACCAAGGAATGATGTTTTGAAAATTGTATCTTTTAATATCAATGGATTAAGAGCTCGACTACATCAGTTGCAAGCCTTAATCGATAGCCACTCACCAGACATTATCGGCCTGCAAGAAACCAAGGTGCACGATGAAGCATTCCCTTTAGCCGATGTTGAAGCGATGGGATATCAGGTCCACTTTCACGGCGGAAAGGCCCATTACGGTGTTGCAATGCTGTCAAAAATGGCGCCCACTAAGATACAAAAAGGCTTTCCTACGGACCTTGATGACGCACAGCGACGGATGATCATGGGCACATTTACCCAAGAAAATGGCCGTCCACTGACCGTGCTCAATGGTTACTTTCCTCAGGGTGAAAATATTGCTCATGAGACCAAGTACCCCGCAAAACGTAAATTTTATCAAGATCTGATGATGTACCTAAACGAGTACCATACTCGCGATGAAGATATCGCCATCATTGGTGATATCAATATCTCGCCCGTTGATCTTGATATAGGCATTGGTGAACCAAACGCTAAGCGTTGGTTAAAAACCGGTAAATGCAGTTTTCAACCAGAGGAACG
The DNA here is from genome assembly GCF_001735525.1 of Shewanella colwelliana. Classification (NCBI taxonomy): domain Bacteria; kingdom Pseudomonadati; phylum Pseudomonadota; class Gammaproteobacteria; order Alteromonadales; family Shewanellaceae; genus Shewanella; species Shewanella colwelliana. The sequence goes on along the minus strand of NZ_MCBT01000048.1, from coordinate 145,473 downwards.
AGAGTGGCTAAAGACCTTATTAGATTGGGGCTTAATCGACACTTTCCGTCAGCTGTATCCTGACCGCAGCGAGCGTTATTCATGGTTTGACTATCGTAGTAAAGGGTTTGACGATAACCGTGGACTACGTATTGACGTGGTCCTAGCGACCCCTTCATTGGCCGCGCGTTTAATCGAGTCGGATGTCGACTATGATCTACGAGGCATTGAAAAGCCATCGGATCACGCACCTATTTGGAGCACGTTCAAATAGCCATTAAAAAGGTTCAATAGCTTAAGCTATTGAACCTTTATTATATTCGACCTATCACACTCTCTGCAGACGATATTTTAATTAGCTAAGTCGATATTGAGTCAAAATTGACTCTAGTTCTGTCGAGGAGACTTTCAGCTCTGCGGCCAAACCTACCGAACGCTCTGCTGTATCCTTAATCGTCTGCGACTGATCACGGATATCATTGAGCTGGGCGGCGATATCTCTTGCTGACACACTTTGCTCCTCTGCAGACGCCGCTATTTGTGAACTCATATCAAATACATGATTAATGGAATCGGCCATGGTATCCACATCGCTACCAACGGTTTCTATCGCACCACGCCCGAGCTCTGCTTGTTCAACAATCTGATGAGTGATATTCGACAGTTGTGTCGACCCAGTTTGTAGTCCCTCAATCATAGACTGGATCTCGACCGTCGCTTGCTGAGTCCGTCCCGCTAGCGTTCTGACTTCATCTGCAACCACAGCAAAGCCGCGACCTTGCTCGCCTGCCCTCGCCGCTTCTATCGCAGCATTAAGTGCCAGCAGGTTGGTCTGTTCAGAGATACCATTAATGGTGGTAACCACCGCCCCGATTTCATTCGCATTACCCGATAACTGGTCCACCGAACTTGAGGCCGCGCCAATCTGAGTGGTTAATTGAGCAATACGGTTAACCGCTTCGGCGATACGTACTTTACTGTCTGCCGCTGCCGTTGAATTTTGTTTGGTATGCTCAGAGGTATTAGCCGCGTTATGAGATACCTCCTCAATCGCAGCAGTCATCTGATCCATCGCCACTGCGACAGTATCGAGAAACTGATGCTGAAAATGTGCTAACTCATCATTCTGCTTCGCTTGTTGATTAAACTCGTCCGATGCATGAGATAAGGTGGCAGCATTTTTTCCAATAGCCGTCACCATCTCACTCATATTATCCGCACTGCGGTCTATTTCACGAGCGATCATACTAAAGTCATCGGTACCAAAAAAGTTGAGTCTGAAAGAGAGATCACCGTCAGCAAGGCGTTTGATAGCGATATACATATCCCATAACCCGCCACCCAATGAGGTTGAAATCCAATAACTTAACTGACATAAGGGATAGAGTGACAACAGCGCTACCCAGAACATCCATTGACCGTTACTTTTTGCCCCCAGCTCCCATGACGCAACGTTCACCGTCGATTGTAAATACTGACCATTAACCGCAGCGCTAACAGTCACATTATCACCTTGGCGAGATCTGTTTTCACGTGACCCCAATTGCAAACCATGTCGCTGCGCAAACTGAGACAATGCAGTCCCAGTTAAACTTTGTTGCTGGGCAACATTAGCATAGCTGTCAAGGGCGGCTTGTGCCCGTGCCATCGAACTTTGACCGGCATGCTCAGACACTTGATTGAGATTAAACAGGGCGACGACTAATGTAATAACACCGACCATAGAACAAACTAGCCAAAACTTTCCATTTAGGCTTAGTTTAATCATCAAGGCATCAATCTTTCTAAATTGAATCTCTTTCATGGAAACTCACTTATTATTTTATCTGGCTTGACTATTCGCGTTGACACGTGCCACCAGGTGGCTTGTTAACTGCGCTACTGGGATGCTTTAACTATACGTAACTTAATAGCAGGCAGTGTTTTTTGCGTAAAACAGACCAGCTGTTCAGTTAATAGTGTCATGCTATAACCTAATAAGGCCCCTAGCAATAAAGGCGGAATAATATTGATAATATCGCCCCCCATCGCGAAGGTGATACAGCAACCAATAAAGGCCCCTGGAATAAAGGATAGTTTGTGATAGCTAGCTTGCAAACACATAAGTGCGGTGACAATGCCCGTTAGCAAATAGCCAATCAGTGGTGTCTCGAAAAAACTACTGCCAGAAATCACCACCCAAGCCCAAAACACGCCAGACAAATTGGTCAGCCAACTCATCAACACGCCTTGAAAACCTGCTTTAGGTTGAGCGAAATAGGTACTGCACGCAAGAAAGCCAATCCAAGTGACTAAGTGAAATGTATCGGCAACCCCAGCCCAAATAGCAGCGAGAATGCCGGCCGACAAAGCGACCTGCCAACGGTTTTCCATGTATGACCCCTCATTACATTGGAATATTATTTTTGGTTAAATTACTTCAAATTGATAAACAAAAATAGGATCTAGGCCAAATAAACCAGATCTGATGTTACTAAATTGCAAAATATGAGTGATTTGTAGTAAAAAAACACAAATTATTTTGAGGTTGTCACTAGAGATCGTGACAAAAGGCGAGATTATTGATGCTGTTTTTGCGCTATCGCTGGCAAAATACGATTGCTTCGCCCTGTACCTTCACTTAATGGCGGGGCGAAGCATTCATCGTATATGCAATAGACGCTAATCGCGCTTAGCCAAAGAGTTGATCAGCCACGAAGGGGTTTTGATCGCGTTCAACACCAAAATTGGAAATAGGCCCGTGACCCGGAATAAAGGTCACATCACGACCCAATGGCCAAAGCACAGTGGTGATAGATTCAATCAAGTCATTATGGTTGGACATCGGAAAATCTGTACGACCAATGGAGCCTTTAAAAAGAACATCGCCTACCCAGGCAAGCTTGTCTTGAGCACTAAAAAAGACAATGTGACCAGGCGTATGTCCAGGACAATGCAGTACCCGTAGGCTTTGCTCACCTACCGAGACGGTATCACCCGCATTAAGATACTGATGTGGCGTAAATCCCTCTACAGGTAAAAAACCAAAGTGTTTACTCTGATCCGGCAGGGACGACAGCCAATACTCATCATCTTTATGGGGGCCAATTATCGACACACCTGTCGATTCACTCAATGCCTTAGCCCCACCCACATGATCAATATGACCATGCGTTAGTAAAATCTTTTCCAGTGTCAAACCATGATGTTCGAGTTGCTGCTCGATGCGATTAATATCGCCACCGGGATCGACAACCGCAGCTAACTTACTTTTTTCACACCAAATAATACTGCAGTTTTGCTGAAAAGGCGTGACTGGCACAATTTGATACTTCATCTTTACATTCCACTTTTACTGACTAGCCATAGATTACGTTAAGCTGAGTGTTTTCACTAACATCTGTTACAAAAATATTGATCTGAGATAAGCTATCCGCACCGATATTTTTTGTATACAATTTGCCCCTATCTGGCCATGCTATTTTATACAGGGTAATTATGCACACTCGGCAAATTCTGGCAGGTATTCATGCCATCAAACACACCTTCACACTCCCACTAGACTATAGCCAACCCAATGGTGAGCAGATCACCGTATTTGCCCGCGAACTCAGAGGGACAAACCCACAAGACAGTACACGACCTTTTATAGTCTTTTTTCAAGGTGGACCCGGATTTGGCGCGATCAGACCGGCCGCCAATAACGGCTGGATAAAACGCGCCCTGAAAGAGTTCAGGGTTTTACTGCTCGACCAACGTGGCACAGGACTCTCGACTCCTGTCAGCCACGTCTCGATTAGCCATTTAGATTCTGCCCAGCAAGCTACCTACCTGAGTCATTTTAGGGCTGATAATATCATTCGCGATGCAGAGGCCATTCGTCAGTCCATCGCCAATGGCGATAAGTGGAGTATTTTGGGGCAGAGCTTCGGTGGGTTTTGCGTACTTAAATATTTAAACGATGCACCTGAAGGGTTAAGTGAAGCCTACATCACAGGTGGTATTCCCTCGTTAAGTCGTCCAGCCGAACAAGTCTATCAAGCGACCTATCGCCGTGTACTCAGCAAAAATGCAGACTTCTTTACCCGCTTTCCTGACGCCCAAACGCTAATAAAACAACTAGCAGAGCATATTGCTCACCATGATGTCAGAATTGCCACAGGCGAGCGGCTCACTGTTGAGATGTTACAACTGTTAGGTATTAATATCGGCATGGAGCAGGGCCCAGAGTCGGTGTATTACTTACTTGAACAAGCTCTAATCGATACCGCCGCGGGTCCCCAAGTCAACCCTCTATTTTTGGCCCATTTTTGTCAGCTATTAGATTACAACACCAACCCTATCTTCGCGCTGCTGCACGAAAGCATCTATTGTCAAAAAGACGCGTCGAACTGGGCTGCACAGCGTGTGCGCAGTGTCTACAGTGAATTTAACTATGAGGCCGATAAGCCATTTTTATTCACTGGCGAAATGGTGTACCCCTGGTTTTTTGAGCAGTTTACTAACTTAAAACCGCTTAAACATGCCGCACACCTACTAGCAGAAAAAACAGACTGGCCAAACTTGTACGATCAAGAAAGGCTGATTGATAACCAAGTGCCAGTGGCCGCGGCTATTTATAGCGAAGATATGTTTGTTGAGATGCAGTACAGCCTCGAAACTGCAGCATCGGTGGGTAACTTAACCTATTGGTTAACATCGGAATATGAGCACAATGGTATCCGCATGGATGGCGAGCATATTCTCGACAAGTTGATCGCCCTTAATCGTGGCGAGCAGCTAAGATAGCTACATTGCTAAACCATAAAAAAACGCCAGCGAGATGATTGCTGGCGTTTGCTTTAGTGGAGATAAAAATTAACGTCTAGAAACCTTCGACACCTTTCATATCAGGTAAGTGGTGAGCAATACCTTTATGACAGTCGATACAAGTCTTTTCACCGCTAGCTAATGATGTGGAGTGCATATTAGCCGCTCGTGGAGATTGACGTGTAAAGTCCATGTAATCAAAGTTATGACAGTTACGGCACTCTAATGAATCATTCGCTTTTAAGCGTGCCCATTCATGCTCAGCTAACTCTCGACGCTTTGCTTCAAACTTATCGCGTGTATTAATGGTGCCAAATATTTTCCCCCATACCTCTTTCGAGGCTTGCATCTTACGCGCGATTTTATCTGTCCAGTTATGTGGTACGTGACAATCAGGACAAGTCGCTCTTACGCCGCTTCGGTTAGTAAAGTGTATGGTGGTTTTTAGCTCCTCATACACATTATTTTCCATCTCATGGCAGCTGATACAGAAGGCCTCTTGGTTGGTCGCCTCTAGCGCGGTGTTAAACCCACCCCAGAAAATTACCCCAGCGACAAAGCCACCCAACGTCAGAAACCCTAAGCTGTAGTGAACGCTTGGCTTTCTTAACACTGTCCACACCTTTTGCAGGCTAGATAGTAGTTTCGCTATCATGTCAGCTCCTAGTGCTTATTGTTGGTATTGGTATCAGCATTGATCAAGTGATCCATATCGACAAAGTCATTTTCAACTAACAACTTAGCATCGAGCTGCGGCACATGGCATTGAGTACAGAAATAACGTCTAGGCGACAGCTCGGCCAAGAAATTATTTTCTCTATCCATATAGTGGGTCACACTCACCATTGGCGCCTGAGAGTCTCCCGTACGCTTACGCGCATGACATGACATACACTTGTTCACCTTCAGATCGATTTGATAACCATCAATCTTATGAGGAATCACTGGTGGCTGCATTGGGTAGTTACGCACCTCTTTTATATCGGTGTTTCTCACCTTTTGCATCGCTGGCGGTGTTGGCTCAACATTCAGTGGTGTTTCTCTTAAAGTGGCAATCTTTTCGTCAGGTACACTGGCTGATTGCGCCGTGAATGTCACGCCAACGGTTAGACTCACCATCGCGGCTAATGTCACAAGTTTTACTGTTTTCATGGTGATTCTCCTTACGCCTTAACCACTTTAACCGCACATTTCTTAAAGTCTGTTTGCTTAGACAATGGATCTGTCGCATCAAGGGTAACTTTATTAATGAGCTGGCTGGCATCAAACCAAGGTACAAACACCAATCCAACAGGAGGCTTATTACGACCACGAGTCTCAACGCGCGTCTTAATCTCACCTCGACGTGAAATCACTTTCACTTCATCACCACGACGTAGGCCACGCTTCTTCGCATCATCAGGATGCATAAAGCAGACTGCATCAGGGAAAGCACGATAAAGCTCAGGTACACGTTGGGTCATAGAACCTGAGTGCCAATGCTCTAGCACTCGACCCGTAGATAACCAGATATCGTACTCTTCATCTGGAGACTCTGGAGGCGCTTCATAGGGTAGAGCGAAGATCACTGCGCGGCCATCTGGCTTACCGTAGAACTCAAAGCCTTTACCTGGTTTCACGTAAGGATCAGAACCTTCCCGGAAACGCCATTTAGTCTCTTTACCATTGACCACAGGCCAGCGCAGACCGTGAACCTCATGATAGGTTTCAAATGGCGCAAGATCATGGGCATGACCACGGCCAAAAGTGGCATACTCTTCAAACAAGCCCTTTTGAACATAATATCCAAAGTGCTGAGCTTCTTCGTTCATAAACTTAGGATCGGTTTGCTCAAGCGGGAACTTATCTACATTGCCATTTTGATAAAGCACTTCAAATAGTGTCTTACCTTTAAATTCAGGGTTAGCCGCTAATACATCTTTTGGCCACACTTCATCGGTAGTAAAACGCTTTGAGAATTCCATCAACTGCCACAGATCAGAACGAGACTCACCAGGTGCTTTGACCATTTGATGCCAGAACTGTGTACGGCGCTCAGCGTTACCGTAAGCACCCTCTTTTTCCACCCACATTGCAGTAGGTAAAATCAAGTCAGCAGCTTGTGTGGTCACCGTTGGATAAGCATCGGATACAACGATGAAGTTTTCAGGGTTACGGTAACCAGGTAGTCCCTCTTCGTTGATGTTGGGACCCGCCTGCATATTATTGTTCACCTGCACCCAGTAAGCGTTGATATCACCATCTTTTAGGCGGCGATTCTGCTCAACAGCGTGGTAGCCAGGTTTCGGCGGAATGATGCCATCTGGAATTTTCCAAATCTTCTCTGCAATCGCTCTATGCTTAGGATTTGCAACAACCATATCTGCAGGTAAACGGTGTGAGAAAGTTCCCACTTCACGTGCGGTACCACAAGCAGAAGGCTGACCCGTTAATGAGAACGGGCTGTTACCTGGCGTCGAGATTTTGCCAGTAAGAAGATGAATGTTGTAAATGAGGTTATTACACCACACGCCACGCGTATGCTGATTGACACCCATGGTCCAAAATGACGTCACTTTAGTGTTCGGATCGGCATACATCTTAGCCAATTCGATCAGTTTATCTTCAGGAACACCAGAAAGTTTACTGACCGACTTAACATCATAGTCAGCCACAAATGCTTTAAATGCTTCAAAATCAATTGGCGTAGATTTACCCGCCGTCTTAACATTCTTAGCTTTCATCTGTAGAGGGTGTGTAGGACGAAGGCCGTAACCGATATCGGTTTCCCCCTTACGGAAGTTAACGTGCTTGTTAACAAAGTCCCAATTTACCGCGTCATTTTGAATGATGTAGTTAGCGATAAAGTTAAGCATCGCCAGATCGGTATTTGGTGTAAAAATCATACCCAGATCAGCCAGATCGAAGGATCTGTGTTCATAGGTAGACAAGACTGCAACATTGACATGAGGCGCACTTAAACGGCGGTCTGTCACTCGGCTCCAAAGGATCGGGTGCATCTCTGCCATGTTAGAGCCCCACAGCACAAATGCGTCGGCCGCTTCCATGTCATCGTAACAGCCCATGGGCTCATCGATACCGAAGGTACGCATAAAGCCACCTACCGCCGATGCCATGCAGTGACGAGCGTTAGGATCAATGTTGTTGGAACCAAAACCGGCCTTCATCAATTTCGAAGCCGCATAACCTTCCCATACGGTCCACTGGCCAGAGCCAAACATACCAACGGCTGTTGGGCCTTTTTTCTTAATGGTTTCCTTCCACTTTTGCGCCATGGTGTCAAAGGCAGTATCCCAGCTTATCGGCGTAAACTCGCCGTGCTTGTCGTACTTGCCGTCAGTCATACGCAGCATAGGTGTTTGCAACCTATCTTTGCCGTACATGATCTTAGATAAGAAGTAACCTTTAATGCAGTTTAAACCTCGGTTAACTTCACTCTCTGCATCGCCGTGCGTGGCAACGACTTTACCGTCTCGGGTACCAACAATGACCGAACAACCTGTACCGCAAAAACGGCATGGTGCTTTGTTCCACTCAAGTTTAGTTTCTGCTGAACTGGTAATTAAGTTGCTAGCCGCAGTCGGTAGCGCTAAACCAGCGGCTGTAGCAGCAGTCAATGCCGCATTAGCCTTCATAAATTCGCGTCTATTCATCTTCATTTTTCACCCTCTTCAAGCACTTCACTTTGGTGATAAACCATGGCCGCCGACAGTACACCCTCAATGCCGTTAATCGCTTCGATATCTGCCATTAATCCTTTTTGAGTCTCACCCTCTAACACCACGACTAGCTTGACCTCATCGTTAACTGACAACTCAGCGTTCTCCATCGTTAAAATGGTCTGCCTAACATTAGACATTTGTTCAGGCCTGACCTGAACCACTAAGCTTGTGACGTGAAGTTCTTTGCTCATTTGTAAATCACTCTTTATTTTATTTATTAGATGGCAGTGGTTTAGCCTGCGCCTGGCGGTCCCATCACTATCTGGCCAAACCAAATAGCAAATCCCAGCCCAGACACGAGTAACACTGACAGCAGTGGAGCAAGAAAAACGGTTAGAAAGATAAATATTTTTAACTCTAAGCTTTTTTCTTCATTTGATGTGGAACTCATGCATCCTCCAACGGGTCATGTCGGTTTTACACTTAGGTGCAGAACACTTACACAAACGTAATTTTGTTAAGTAAGACAGCCTTATACAGTGCCAGTCTCCTTACGCACTATGGTATCAATAATTTGTTAACATTCTGTATACCCCTAAATCGGTAAAAGCTACACACGCTTGATCCAGATCATCCTTTTATCGCTGATACTACCTAGATCACCCTGTGTAAGCGTCGTTTTCGATTGAGAAAGCAGCAAAATGAATACATTAGCTATTCATAAACCTCTAAAACATAGACTGTTATAGTACAATTTGTAAGCAGAACTGTGATCTAAATCCTGAAAATATCCCCTTAGGAGTACATGGTTTTTATAAGGCCAAAAAAAAGCACCTTAACTAAGGTGCTTTTAATAAGATTTAACGGTTAGGTTTCACTGATTCGGTGCATGATCCGTTTTTCAGAGATCGGATAGGCCGTTCCCAAGACTTGAGCAAAACAGGAGACACGATACTCCTCTATCATCCAACGTGCATCAATGAGCGCTTCAGGAATCGGCATGGTCCGTGGGACTTTTGCTAATTGCTCATCAAGTAGCTTCTGTACGTTATTGATACTATGAAGATGCAGACGGTCGCGGTTAGGATCCACAGGTAACTTATCTAAACGGTTGTCAATCGCTTTAAGGTAGCGCACTAAATCAGGTAAACGCTGCCAGCCACACTGCTCGACAAAGCCCTTGAACACCAGTTTATCCAACTGTGCTTGTATATCACTCATCGCAAACGCGATGTCTAAACTAATTTTGCCTCTTAGGCGCTTCTTGACCTTTTGGTATAAGGTTAAAATCTCTTCGACTTTTAGGGCTATTTTGGCTGCTGTGGGGTTTAACTCCTGACGCACCCAATCTTTAGCTTGGTCAAATTGCTCTGCGTTACGAACATCGAGGCCTTTTTCATCGAGCAGTTGCTGCACTGCCGCCGACAAAATATCATCAATAAGAATATGTACCTGGCCAAATGGATTAAAATACATCGCCAGTTTTGCCTTGTTCGGCAAACTGTTCTGCAGATGTTTTACCGGCGACGGAATGTTAATCAGCAATAGACGTTGTAAGCCGTTGCGATGCACTCGACTTGCCTCATGTTCATCATCAAACAATTTGATCGACACACTGGTTCTATCATCCACCAACGCAGGAAATGCTTTGACTTCAAAGTTACCTTTACGTTTTTCATACTGCTTAGGCAAACTGCCAAAATTCCATTCGGTTAGGTCTGCTTTTTCGATACCCGTTTCAGCGACATTACGAATGGCCTGAGTCACCTGCCCCTGCAATTGCGACTTCAATGTCTCCAGATCACGACCTTGGCTGATCACTTTGCCCTTGTCATCTTCAACATTAAAGTTAATCAACAGATGCGCAGTGAGCTGCGATAGATCGAAATCTTCTGGGGATATTCGTACACCGCTCATGCGCAATAACTGCTTACACATGGCATCGAGCAAACCAATATCGGTGGCTTTCATCGCCTGTAAGCACGCTTTAGCATAATCAGGGGCTGGCACAAAGTTACGCCGTAATGCCTTGGGCAGCGACTTAATCAGCGCGATACATTTCTCTTCCCGAAGACCTGGCACTAACCAATCAAATCCCACACTGTCTATCTGATTGAGCAGTGCAACGGGAATATGTACCGACACGCCATCGTCAATGGCTGATGGTTCAAAATGATAACTTAGACTGAGCTTAAGATTCCCCTGATGCCAATAGTCGGGAAAATCGAGCGCTGATACGTGGTCATCGCTGCGTTTCATTAACTGATCACGCTCAAAATCGAGTAAATCAGGATGACTTCGCTTCTCTTTTTTCCACCAGCTTAGCAGCTTTGGCGCGTTGTAGATCCCTTGAGGGATCCGTGGTTCATAGAAGTCGACGAGCGCCTGCTCATCAACCAAAATATCTCGTCGCCGAGATTTATGCTCCAGAGCTTCGATATCTTGCAGTAAGTTGCGATTTTTAACAAAGAAGGCTTCATTGGTGCGCAATTCACCCTCAGCAAGCGCGCTCCGAATAAAGATCTCTCGCGCTTCAATCGGATTAACAGGCCCATACTGCGCCCGTCTTCGATTGACAATCGTTAACCCATAGAGCTGTTGGTTTTCAAGGGCGATAACACTGCCCTGTTTAGCCTCGAAATGGGGTTCTACATAGTTTTTCTTAACCAGGTGGGCCGCTAGCGGCTCAACCCATTCCGGTTGGATTTTGGCACAGCATCTTGCAAACAAACGCGACGTCTCGGTCATCTCAGCGGCCATAATCCATTTAGGCCCTTTCTTAGCAAGTGGCGAACCAGGGAAGACGAAAAACTTGCGATTTCGTGCCCCAAGGTATTCATTATCTTTATCTTTAAAACCAATGTGGCTAAGCAAGCCAGTCAGCAGCGCCTTATGCAACAGCTCATAATCTGCGGGCTCAGCATTGAGTTTCCACTTTAAATCATGCACTGCCTGACGTAACTGCGCGTAAAGATCTTGCCACTCACGCACGCGCAGATAAGCCAAAAACTCCTGCTTACATAACTTTCTAAACTGGCTTGCCGACAGTGCTTTTTGCTCTGTCTTGATATGGTCCCAAAGCTTAACCCATGAGATAAAGTCCGAATCTTTATCACTAAAGCGACGATGCGCCTCATCAGCCGACTGTTTTTTATCCATGGGGCGTTCACGTGGGTCCTGAATCGACAGGCCTGCGGTGATCACTAACACTTCATGTAAACAACCAAATTCGTTGGCCTGCACAACCATTCTTGCCAACCTTGGATCAACAGGAATGGATGCCAATTGACGCCCAAGTGGGGTTAGTTGCAGTTGGCCTTTATGCTTTTTGACCGACTGCAACTCTTCAAGTAATAGGAAGCCATCACGGATATAGCGAGAATCGGGTGGCTGAATAAACGGAAAACCTTCAATATCACCCAGACCAATCGCTAGCATCTGCAAAATCACCGAAGCCAAGTTGGTGCGCAGAATTTCGGGATCGGTAAACTCAGGACGATTATTGAAATCTTGTTCATCATAGAGACGAATACAGATCCCCGGTGCGACACGGCCACAACGTCCTTGACGCTGGTTAGCACTCGCCTGTGAAATGGGCTCAATTGGCAGACGCTGTACCTTAGTACGGTAGCTATAGCGGCTTATCCGTGCCGTACCTGGGTCAATAACATAACGAATCCCTGGTACTGTTAATGAGGTTTCGGCCACGTTGGTCGCCAAAACGATGCGGCGGCCAATATGGCTCTTGAACACCTTAGATTGTTCGCCATAAGAGAGTCTGGCATAGAGAGGTAATATCTCAGTGTCACGGTATTGTTGCTTATTAAGCTGATCGGCTACATCGCGGATCTCGCGTTCGCCATTCATAAAAATAAGAATGTCACCTTGGCCTTCGGCCATTAGCTCTTCAACGGCGGCAAAAATACCATCGGTCAAATCGAGATCGGCGTCTTGCTCTTGCACTAACGGGCGGTAACGTGTCTCTACGGGGTAGGTTCTACCTGAAACCTCAATCACTGGAGCATTGTCAAAATGCTTAGAAAAACGCTCAACGTCGATTGTTGCCGAGGTAATGATCACTTTAAGATCAGAGCGTTTTCTTAGTACATTTTTTAGATAACCGAGGATAAAATCGATGTTGAGGCTACGTTCATGGGCTTCATCGATAATGATGGTGTCATATTGGTCCAGCAGCTTATCGGACGTCAGCTCAGCCAATAAAATACCATCGGTCATCAATTTGATGTATGAACTGGGCTTAATGGCGTCGGCAAAACGGACTTTAAAGCCGACCACTTCCCCTAGCGGACTGTTAAGCTCTTCAGCCACCCGGCTCGCAACACTGCGCGCTGCGAGTCGCCTTGGCTGCGTGTGCCCGATTAACCCCCGTGTACCTAGACCCAGCTCCAAACAGATTTTAGGTAACTGGGTCGTCTTACCTGAGCCAGTTTCACCTGCAATAATAACCACTTGGTTACCAGCGATCGCGCGAGCGATCTCATCGCGTTTTTGAGAGATAGGTAACTCTTCAGGGTAGTTAATCGTCGGCCGATTACTGCGCCGCTGCTCGACTTTGGCAGCCGCCTCGATAGCAAGCTGCTCCAACTTAGCGACTTCTTGGCTTTTCTTTTCTGCATCGGTTTGTTTATTAAGACGATAGAGACGACGCCTAATCCTCGCCGCATCGGCTTGATAACATTGCTTTAAGAAGGCATTAGAGAGGGGATGGCTAGGCGAGTTCAAATGCAAAATCCATTATCGAAAAACACAAAAGAGCGATCCTACCAATTAACGCGGTGATTTGGTATGGAAAATCGCTCTTAGTGGCCAATATGTCGCCACATTATGCAATTGGCTATGGATCTGTTAAAAATCGTTTATGCAGGCTTCAAATAACACTCTTGCATGGACGTATTAATTGCCCCCAACACCGCATGTCGGTCAATAGTGCCTACCACTTTTCCATTATCAATCACCGGATAGATTTTAGGTTTAGGTTGCAGCATCTGCTCCGCGAGGGTAATTATTGGCAAATCTTTTGTCACTGTCAGTACATCGCTGCGCATGCAGTCACTCACGTTAGCCACCAGATCACAATGATAGGTACTTTTTAACATGACAGCTAAACAATCTTGTTGCGACAAAAAACCCACTAAATGGCCTTGTACATCGACCACTGCCGCACCAATTTTTTTCTGCTTTACTAATTTCTCAACAGCGGCGGCCAGTGTCATATCGGCTTGTAATAACACAGGTTGACGGTCCATATAATCCACAACTTTCATTGATTCCATAGCCTAACTCCTTTGAAGGTATTCATCTTAAGTGTATATAAGGTTGGTCTAAAAAGCCGAAGATTTAGTCGATATTATTTATAAGCAATAAAAACATGTGATTAGGAGCGAGTAACAAAATCCTACCCCGATCACAGACAAATAAATAGTTGCGACAATTTGTCCATAGTTACAATTTAAACATGATCTAGCTCATACGAATTAAGGGTAAAGGTTAGCCAAAATCACAAGAAGTCAAAAGGTTGATATACATCAATAATCAACTGCAAATTGCGGCCTAAACTTGATTACTGAATAGTGCCACTACATTTTCGCATCAAAATGACAACAAAGGGTTAACCATGGACACACATGCCGCCTTATATGAACAGGGAAAAGCGCGTCTTGAAATGTTACGCAGCTTAGAACCTCGTCATGCTCATTCATTGCAAACTAAAATGGAAGAACATGGCGTTACCCGCCGAGACTTTATGAAATGGAGCGCTGCTGTAACCGCAATGCTCGCACTGCCACTCCCCTTTAGCACCTTAGTCGCTGAAGCGGCAGAGCTGGCAGATAGAGTCCCCTTAATCTGGTTACACATGGCCGAGTGTACAGGATGTTCTGAATCACTCGTTCGCGCCGATACCCCTAACCTAGACTCTCTTATCTTCGACCACATCTCGCTTGAATACCATGAAACATTAATGGCCGCCGCGGGTTGGCAAGCTGAAGAGAACCTAGAACACGCTCTGGAGACCTATAAAGGCAATTACCTTTTAGCCGTCGAAGGAGCAATCCCCACGGCCAATAACGGTGCATTCCTAACGGTTGGCTGTAAAGGTCATACTGGACTCGAGATTATTAAGCATGCTGCCGAAGGCGCCGCCGCGATAATTTCTGTCGGGACTTGTGCCTCATTTGGTGGTGTGCAAGCCGCAGCACCAAACCCAACAGGTGCAAAAGGTGTTGACCAAATCGTCAATAAGACGGTCGTTAATTTAGGTGGTTGCCCACCAAGTGAGAAAAACATTGTCGGTACCCTGATGTATTTCATCATGTTCGGAAAATTACCCGCACTGGATATGTTTAACCGTCCTAAATGGGCTTACGGTGCGCGCGTTCATGACAATTGCGAACGTCGTGGTCGCTTCGACGCTGGCGAATTTGTCGAAGAGTTTGGTGATACCGGTGCCAAAGAAGGTTTCTGTTTATATAAAGTTGGTTGTAAAGGGCCATACACCTATAACAACTGCCCCACAGAGCGCTTTAACCACCATACCAGCTGGCCCGTATTAGCTGGTCACGGCTGTATGGGCTGCTCAGAACCCAACTTCTGGGATGACATGGCAGATTTCGAAAAACCCCTCGGCAGACAGCTCCTTCATGGGCTCGATGCAACCGCCGACACAGTAGGCGCGGTTATTTTGGGTGCCACAGCTGTAGGTATCGGCGCTCACGCTGTTGCCAGCGTATTTGCCAATTCGAAAGAGGACTAATTCAATGAGCAAACGTGTAGTTATCGACCCTATCACTCGTATCGAAGGCCATTTGCGAGTCGAGGTCGAAGTTGACGAGAACAATGTTGTTCAAAAGGCCTGGTCTTCATCGACCCTCTGGCGTGGTATCGAGGTGATCCTAAAAGGTCGTACCCCCATGGACGTTGGCTTAATTGTTCAACGTATCTGTGGCGTATGTACCTACTCTCATTATCGTTGCGGCACAGAAGCCGTTGAAAATGCATTAGGAGTCAAGATCCCGCTTAACGCCAAATATCTACGTTCGTTAATGCAAACGTCGCTATATATGCATGATCATATTGTGCACTTCTACCATCTTCACGGCCTAGATTGGGTTGATGTGGTCTCGGCGTTGAGTGCCGACCCTGCTGCAGCGGCGCAAGTAGCGCTTAAATATACCGACAAGCCTATTGCTGCGGGTGAAGGTGAGCTTCGCGCTGTACAAGAGCGCGTAAAAGGCTTTGTTGAAACTGGCAAACTTGGCCCATTTGCTAACGCCTATTGGGGCAATGGCACCTATAAGTTTACCCCAGAACAAAACCTGATTGCCCTATCTCACTACCTTAAAGCACTCGAAGTTCAGCGTGTTGCGGCTGAGATGTTGGCCATCTTCGGTGGTAAACAGCCTCATCCACAGTCATTAGTGGTTGGCGGAGTGACTTCAGTACGTGACATGCTTAGCCCTGCTCGTCTACAAGAGTGGAAGCAAAAACACGCCATTGTGACTGACTTTATTCATCGTGCCTATAAAGCCGACATCGTCATGGCTGCTGAAGCATTTGGTGGAGAACCCAGCGTACTGGGCGGTGTTAACGTTAAAAACTTCTTGGCGACTAATGACTTTGTGCTCGCCGATGGTCAGTATATGTTCGACCAAGGTGTGATCATGAATGGCGACTTAGCCAACGTGTCAGACCTTAATCCTGAACTGATTAAAGAGGATGTTAGCCACGCTTGGTACACAGCCGATGGCCCACAACACCCATACGATGGCACTACAGTGCCTAATTATACAGGGTTTGTTGAGCGCGACACGGTTTACGGCAAGCTGCCCACCCTCGACGGTGATGGCAAGTACACTTGGGTGAAATCACCTCGTTATCAAGGTGAGCCTGTCGAAGTAGGTCCACTTTCTAGTCTGCTAGTGAGTTACGCCCGCGGTAACAAGGTCGTGGTCGATGCCGTCAACGGCCTATTAGAAGTCACAGGTTTACCCGTTGCGGCGCTGTTCACCACGTTGGGACGCACCGCAGCTCGTATGTTACAAACTGTGATTGTGGCGGAAGAGGGACTGAAAACTTTCGATGCACTAATCCAAAACATTCAAGTTGATGACAGTACCTATGTGAAGCCAGAGATGGATCCTAATCGTGAGTATGTTGGACATGCCATGATAGAAGCACCACGCGGTATGCTCAGCCATTGGATCCGCATTAAAAATGGCTTAGTCGAGAACTATCAAGCGGTAGTACCGACCACATGGAACGCGGGCCCAGTCGATGCCGAAGGCAAAGTAGGACCTTACGAAGCCTCGCTAGTGGGATTAAAGCTTGAAGATCCAACCAAACCGTTGGAAGTGATCCGTATCATCCACTCATTTGACCCTTGTATGGCCTGTTCTGTACATGTGATGGATTACAAAGGCCAAGAGTTAGGTGAGTTCCGTATCGACCCAAACGGAAATAGTTAAGGAGCAACTCATGGATACACACAATGTACCCTATGAGAGAGCCTTTATATTCAGTGCCGCGATCAGGATTTTTCACTGGTTACGAGCACTTTCAATATTGGTTCTAGTCATAACGGGCTTCTATATTGCTTGGCCATTTTTAGTGGCTCCCAGTAACTCTGATGTACTGGTCCAAGGTTGGGTGCGGTTTGCCCACCTCATCTTTGGCTTTGCGCTCTGCGCCATTACACTGGTTCGTGCTTACCTGTTTTTCTTTGGTAAGAGTGATATTGAAAGACGCTCCTTTAAGGATGTCACCAGTGTCAACAGTTGGATTGTGCAACTAAAATCCTACTTGTGGATGGGACACCTAGATAAAAAAGGGGTTTATGGTCCGCTTCAGTTTGTCACCTACTTAGCAATATCGGTTATTGCGGCGCTAATCTGCATCACTGGTTTAGTGCTTTATGCCAACGTATATCACCTTGGTTTAGGTGGTATGCTAGGTGGATTTGCTGCTTGGGTCACAGGCATCATGGGTGGTTTAGCGCCTGTGCGTATTTGGCACCATTACTTTACTTGGGTGTTTATAATCTTTGTGGTGATACACGTCTATATGGCAGTGTGGACAGGCATTAGATTTAAGCACAATTCAGTAGACTCTATCGTTTCTGGATATGACTATCATCCAAAGAAACATTAATAAGGGCGCCATGAAAATACTGTTACTCGGTATTGGTAATGTCCTGTACGCCGATGAAGGTATCGGCGTACATTTTGTCAATTACCTACAAGAAAATTATACCTTTAGCCATCCATCACATCAGCTCGATGTGATGGATGGTGGTACATTGGCACAGGGTCTCATTCCTATTATCTGCCAATATGACTATCTCATTGTCGTCGACACCGTCAATGCCAATGGGGTATCCCCTGGTGAAGTGTACTTCTTCGATTTCGACAAAGCCCCCAGTGAAATCGACTGGCAAGGCAGTGCCCATGAAGTGGAGATGTTACAAACATTGACCATGATGGAGATGGTCGGTGATAGACCCAAAACCTATGTGTTAGGTTGTACGCCAACCGTTTTAGAGCCCATGACATTAGGGCTCACTAGTCGTGTTGCAGCGGCTGTCCCGCTGATGGAAACCACGATACTAAATCACTTATCCTCTCTTGATTTTGAGATAACACGCGTTAAAAACATTGCTATCGAAGATCTTATTCCCGACTCTTACAAGCGCGGTGTAACTACTAATGAAAATAATCAAATTTGAATTTACCTGTTCACGACAGGTGCCTCTTTACGCGCATTTATGTAACCAATACCTAAATTATGCAGAGCTTAATATCAATATTGGTTACCAACAGGGCTGCTATTTCATCGAAGCCGAAGGTAAACAATCACAACTTGAGATCCTTGCCGATGCGATTGCTCAAGACTTTTTAATCTCGGTATGGCTCACAGACTCCCGCATCGCACTAGTTGATACACCTCAAGGGGAGAAAAAAATACTCGAAGATGGTGCCATTGAGCAGGAATTCTGCCAGCAATGTGCGCCAATCATTGGTGACAATCAATCAGCCGATTTCGGACAATTATCTCTACCCTGCAGCTGTTGCCATGGTGAACAGCGGATCAATACAGACTACCGTGGCTTAACGGTTAACGATATTAGAGCCATGACCGACACACTGCTGACACATGGCCAATTGACGCTTGGTGACGATAACCCGATCCACCTCTCTTTAACCGCACCGGCAACAACTCATCGGCCTCGCCTGTTAGTCTGCAATCCAAATACGCTTAATGCCCAATTCCACCTCAACGATAGGCAAATCCTGGCATTATCGAGTATTGAAAAACCATTGATCACGGTAAGACCAATTCAAGAACACCCCAAATTGGATGCACCACTGTATGATCTTTGCTTTGCCTACAACCGCCTATTACTGATTATTGCCGAACAGCTACGTCAAAAAGGGATTGATTGGCTGTTTATCGATGATGCGACGCAGCAATCGGCATTAGCCTTTATCGATTCAGGGTGGGTTGAGGTCGAAAGTCAGCATCGCTCTGCGGTTAACATCGCCGCAAAAGTCGATGCCTTACACGATAATGTACTCATTAACGACGCCGCCGACGGTTTTTATTACGCTAGCCATAAACCGGGGCGTTATCATGCCGAGTACTACAACACTAATCACACTCATGTAGACGACACTCATTGCATCACCTTAAGTGACGAAGAACGCGCCATTTGTGCGTTAAATAGCGTCTGCCTCGAACATGATTTGAGTAAAAACTGCGCTATCATCTTTCTAAGTGAACACTACGCAGGGCAGATCCTCACACTGGATGCTAAGAAAAACAGCGAGTTATTTTTCGCGCTGCCATCCCTTCCTGACACTGGCTACGAAATATACCACCAGCTAGAACAAAGCCCACAAAGGCAGGTATTAGAGAAATTTAAACAACGCTACCCAGAAGATTACCTGCGCTTACTCGATCTAAAACTGCCTCAACCTACCACTAACCTGCAAAGCCTATGGGCCATTGCGGCGGTGTTATTGGGGTTAAAAAGTCGAACAATGGCGGTTAATGATTTAGCCGATGCACTCATCGCGTGTGCTCTGGGCCACCGAGGCGCTAATTCACCACGTATTGACTACCCACTTACCCGCGGCGAAGCACATCGCAGCTTAAACTGGTGTAAAACCTTAGGCACCTTGATGAGTTTTAGATTGGCTGATGACCGGGATAGTCATAAGCTCGCATTTGGTATGCACGACTCACTAGCAGACTATTTTGCCAACTGGATTGAGCACTTAGATCTCAATATCAGTGTTAAGCAGGTCGCTCTTGCCGGCAGCGAATGGCAAAACCCACTACTATGCCAGCGCGTGGCATTGCGGGTTGGCAAAAACTTCCCAATTAGATTTAATCAGCAGTTAGATATTGATGGCAACAATTACGCCATTGGTGCGCTAACGCTAAAAAAACGTAGGAAGTAACAATGGTCCGATCCGCAGCAACGACGCAACCCTCAAGGTCCCAAGCCAAGCCACTAACGGACCCGTGTCGAATAAAGCTAGTGATCACAGGTATTGTTCAGGGCGTTGGCTTTCGCCCTTTTGTCTACCGTTTAGCCACCGAGCTTAACCTTAGTGGCTTTACCTTCAATAACAGTCAAGGTGTCACTATTGAGCTGCAGGGCAATAGCACTAACATAACCCAATTTGTTGACACATTGACGCATACGCCACCGCCGCTTGCACGCATTGATACCTTTGAGCAAGTTGAGGTTGACTCCCTTGCCAACTGCAGTGGTTTTGAGATTATTCATAGTGAATCAGACTGCAGCGCGCAAGTGGCAATTTCGGCAGATAAAAGCAGTTGTCCCGACTGCCTAAGCGAACTTAATGACCCCACCAATCGTCATTACCGCTATCCGTTTACCAATTGCACTAACTGTGGACCACGATACACCCTAATCAATGCCTTACCCTACGACAGACCGAACACCTCTATGGCCCATTTCACTATGTGCCCAGAATGTGAACGCGCCTATCAAGATCCGCTCGACCGACGTTATCACGCGCAACCTGTAAGCTGTCCTCATTGCGGCCCACAGCTTACGCTAACAGACAATCAAGGTGCTGCGATCGCCCATAAAGATGCGGCACTGCAGCAAACCGTTGAGCGGATCAAAGCGGGGGAAATAGTGGCAATAAAGGGCCTAGGAGGTTTTCATCTCGTCTGCGATGCAACCAATCATGCAGCCGTTACGGCACTACGACTGCGTAAACAACGCCCAGCAAAGCCCTTTGCGGTAATGTGCGCCGATATTGAGACGGCAAAGTCGTTAGCACGAGGCAGCGACTTAGCCTGGCAAGTGTTAACAAGCCAAGAGCGCCCCATAGTATTACTCGATAAACATCAAACACCTACTGGAGAAACACAGCTGAGTCCTTCGGTGGCGCCCACGATTGACAGAATCGGTCTGTTCTTACCTTATACACCGCTGCACCATTTGCTGTTGCAAGCACTCAAGCGGCCATTGGTCGCTACAAGCGCCAATCGCAGTGGCGAGCCGATTATTACCGATAGCCAAGATATCTGTGCGCGTCTGCAAGGGGTTGTTGACTGCATCTTAGATCATGATCGCATCATCCTAAATGGTTGTGACGACAGTGTGGTACAGGTTATTGATGACACAGTACAGATTATACGCCTAGCAAGAGGTTATGCCCCGCTCACAATGCATTGTAACAGGCCCGTGCCTCAAAGCACCTTAGCTGTCGGCGCACAGCAAAAAAACAGTATTGCCTTTGGTTTTGGTCACAACTTAGTATTAAGTCCTCACATTGGCGATCTGTTCAGTCTCGAAGCAGAACAATATTTCATTGATACGCTAGCCACCTTTAAACGCCTATATGCATTTAATCCTGAGCAAATCATCCGAGACTGCCACCCAGATTACGCCTCAAGCCAATGGGCAGAGCAATTTAGCCAACTAAATGGTCACTGCCAGCCAACTCAAGTGCAACACCATTACGCCCACATTTTGAGTGTCATGGCAGCCAATCAGCACACAGGCAAGGTATTAGGTTTTAGTTTCGATGGGACAGGTTTAGGCGAAGGACGTGAACTTTGGGGCGGTGAAGCCATGATTGCAGATATTCAAGGCTACCAGCGCATCGCCCATCTAAAACCGATAACCCTTATTGGTGCAGAACAAGCCATTAAAGATCCTCGCCGGATCATGCTCGCCATGCTATTTGAGCAGTACACTTTAGAACAAGTGCTTCAGCTCCCCTTAACCAATATTGCTGCCATGCCGCAGGCCAGTATCATCAACCTGCACAAACTGTGGCAAAAAGGGGTGGCGACCCAGCAAACCAGTTCAGTCGGCAGGCTATTCGATGCCCTTGCCTGCTTACTAGGCGTGATAGAAACCACCCAATTTGAAGGGCAAGCAGGCATGATCATTGAGTCGCTCGCCAATGGTCTCACCGAACAACAAGTGGCCAACGCCGGATTGGTTTTCAATCTACCTTTAATTGATGGCCAGTGGCAAACGGATCAGTTGTGGCAACAAATAATGGATGTGCAGCTATCTAGAGGTGACAACGAAACAACCAAAGCGCTAATAGCCAAAGGGTTCATGGACTGTCTGGCCGACGCGGCAGTGAGTTTGGCCAAACGCCATCCGCAGCTCCCTATCGCACTGTGTGGTGGTGTATACCAAAATCGTTATTTGCTCAGCCTTACACGGCAACGACTAGACGAACACGGCCTAAATTGGCTGGACACCAAAGGGGTTCCGGTGAACGATGGCGGTATTGCATTAGGTCAGCTCTGGTATGGCATACACCAATAAACGCTGAAAAAACAAGACAGATAAACAAAGTTTATTAACAGATTATTAGAATTTTTGCTGAAAACTGACCAGTATCAATGAACTAAATTACTGGCTAAGCCAAAATGATATAACAGCATTGAAAAAATGGAGTTCAACATGTGTAAAGACTGCGGCTGCTCAATCACTCGTCACGACAGTGCTCACCAACACGAGCACAGCCATGACCATCACCATGGGCACCACCATGATGAGTTACACAGTAATCCTCAACTCAATGACATTAAAACGCTATCTGTTATCAACAAAATACTAGATAAAAATGATCACGAAGCGGCCCATAACCGCGCCCACTTTGAAGCGAACAATATCACCGCCTTCAATCTAATGAGTAGTCCTGGCAGCGGTAAAACCACCTTGCTTGAACACCTTAAAGAATACACAAGTCTTAAATATGCCGTGATTGAAGGCGATTTAGAAACCTCTCGTGATGCAGATAGACTCAAAGCCAAAGGTATTGAGGCATACCAGATTCAGACAGGCTCTGCCTGCCACTTGGATGCCTTTATGGTGCATAGCGCCCTGCATCATGTTGACCTTGCGCCATTAGATATCTGTTTTGTAGAAAATGTTGGCAACTTAGTCTGTCCAGCGTCCTACGATGTCGGCACCCACCTTAACGTGGTATTAGTGTCAGTGCCTGAGGGTGATGACAAAGTGGAAAAGTACCCAGTCATGTTTCGCAAAGCCGATCTGGTATTAATTACCAAAGCGGATTTACTGCCCCACTTCGATTTCAGCATCGAAGAAGCACAGGCACAGGTCAAAAAGCTCAACCCTGAAGCAAGCGTATTGACGGTATCAATTAAAGACAGTGACAGTATGTTTGCCGTCGCAAACTGGCTAAATGAGCATAGGAGAGCAAACTAATGTGCCTCTCTATTCCCTCCCAAGTGGTTGAACTACATAACGAAGAACAAGCCGTTACGGTTGAAACCATGGGCGTTAAGCGCAAAGTCAGCAGCCATTTAATGGGTGAACCCTTAGCGATTGGTGATTACGTATTAATCCATATTGGCTTTGTGATGAATAAAATCGATAAAGCCGATGCTGAGCAGAGCCTAGCCCTCTACCAAGAGATAGTCGACAAGATTGGCCACCAGGAGCATAGCTAACCATGATAGAGCTAAAGCAACTGTATCAAGGGTTTAGAGACCCTGAGACCATTCATAAGTTGGCCCAAGCCATACAAACGCTGGCACAGGATCACCCTGAGACCATTCATATCATGGAGGTCTGTGGCGGCCACACCCATACGATTATGAAATATGGCTTGAATCAGCTGCTACCGGCTAACATAGAGTTTGTTCATGGCCCAGGCTGCCCTGTATGTGTGATGCCTAAAGAGCGTATCGACCATGCCGCCATATTAGCCTCCATGCCTGACACCATCTTGGTCACCCTCGGGGATATGATCCGCGTACCTGGTTCCAAAGGTAGCTTGGCGCAGTTTCGTGCCAAAGGTTGCGACATAAGGCCTATCTACGATCCTCTCGATACCTTAACGATTGCTAAAGATAATCCTGATAAAACGGTGATTTTCTTTGCCATCGGCTTTGAAACCTCAACGCCTATGACTGCCGTGCTGATTGAACAAGCTGAACAGCAAAAGATAAATAACCTGTTATTCCATATCAACCATGTACTGGTGCCGCCCGCGATTGATGCCGTAATGGCCGATCCACAAGCCAAAGTAAACGCCTTTATCGGTCCCGCCCACGTCAGTGTGATCAGTGGGGCAAAAATTTACCGCTCGGCTGTAGAGCAGTACGGCACGCCAGTGGTGGTTTCCGGCTTTGAGCCTGTTGACGTAATGGAGTCGATTCTTCGCATTGTTAAACAGAAAGTAGCTGGCGTTGCAGAACTCGATATTCAGTACAGCCGGGCCGTGAGTGAAGAGGGTAATTTAGCCGCACAAAAGAAAATCAACCAATACATGATGGTCCGCCCTCATTTTCGTTGGCGAGGACTCGGTCCGCTGCAACTGTCGGCCTTAATGCTAAAGCCGCAATATGCTCACCGTGATGCCGAAGTACAATTCAAAGATCTGCTACAAGTCGATGATATTGATGATCACAAAGCTTGCCAGTGTGGCGATATTTTACGGGGCATTGCCAAACCCAAAGATTGTAAAGTATTTGGCCGAGGATGTACCCCTGAAACCCCGCTGGGCAGCTGCATGGTGAGCTCAGAAGGCGCCTGCAATGCCTATTACCGCTATAACGGAGTCTAAATATGTCACACGCTTTCGATAATAAACCCGAAAAAGCGGTACAACTCAGTCACGGTGGTGGTGGCAAAGAGATGAACAAGCTGATCAAAGAGATCTTCTTTAAAGCCTTTAACAACCCAATATTGGCAAGCGAAGAGGACGCTGCAGTGCTCCATCTTGAGGGCACCACCGCATTCACTACCGACTCATTCACGGTTGCACCGCTATTTTTTGCGGGGGGAAATATCGGCAAACTAGCAGTGGCGGGAACCGTTAACGATCTCGCTATGATGGGCGCAGAACCGCAATACCTCAGCTGTAGTTTTATCATTGAGGAGGGTTTCCCAATGACCCAACTAAAACAGATAGTCGAGACCATGGCTGATGAACTGCATAAAAGCAGCACTCGTGTCGTATGTGGTGACACCAAAGTGGTGCCTAAAGGGTGTGCCGACGGACTGTTTATCAATACCTCAGGTGTCGGGCGTATTCTGTGCCCCAATATTTCAGTGAAAAACTTGCAAGTGGGCGACGCTATTTTAGTGTCGGGTGATATCGGTCGCCACGGTGCAGCCATATTAATGGCAAGAGAGGGGCTAAACCTTGAGTCTGAGTTAGTCAGTGATTGCGCTAATCTATGGCCTGTCGTCGAGCAGCTTATCGCCTGCAATATAGATATTCACGCCATGCGTGATGCCACCCGTGGTGGATTAGCAGCGGTACTTAATGAATGGGCTAGCGCCTCGAATATCGGCATCACCGTTGAAGAGTCTAAAATCCCGGTGTCCGATGAAGTTAAGGGACTGTGTGAACTCTATGGATTCGAACCCCACGATTTGGCTAACGAAGGCACTTTTATCATGGCCTTACCCCTTGATGTTGCCCAAGGAGCACTTGAAATTATCAAGCGTTATGGCAACTGTGAGCAGGCAGCCATCATCGGCCAGGTAGACGATACTCATGCTGGTAAGGTGGTGCTAAAAACCCCATGGGGCAGTAGTCGTTATCTGGATTTGCCCCACGGTGAACTGCTACCAAGGATCTGCTAATGCATGAATACTCGATAGTCACAGCACTCCTAGAGCAATGCGAGCAGCATGCTGAGGCTAATAATGCCAACAAAATCACTAAAGTCGTGATTAAAGTGGGTGTGCTAAGTGGTGTCGAGCCGGCACTTTTACAAACCGCATTTGACACATTTAAATTAGAAGGACCCGCCCATGAGGCGCAACTTACCATCAAGCATCAACCCCTGGTGATTGAGTGCGCGCAATGTGGCAGCATAAATCAGCTAGAAGAACGCAGCATCGTCTGCCCTAATTGCAACAGCTTCAACACTAAGATCCTAGAGGGAGAAGAGATGTTACTGATGCAATTGGAATTGGAAACCGATTGATCGACCTAATAAACAATAATGGAGAAAACAATGAACAAAGCCATCGCATTACTTGCTAGCCTACTACCTGCAGCCGCTTGGGCTCACCCTGGACATCATGGCATCGGATTATTTCATCACCTCAATGATCTACTGCCAATTGTCGCCGTTGTTATCTTAGTGGCTGGTATTATGATTTGGAAAAAACGTCATTAACCACCCAGTACCTTAGGTACAATTCTGACGTTAAATCATGTGTGCCACACGTTTAGTCCTCAAGTTGAGATAACACTCGACCTGAGGATTGGCGTGACTATCATTCACTCACTTTTTACGCATAATAAGTCAGTGGCATCATCCTCAATTCGACACCTATAAAGCGATCCCCTCACCACCAACTCGCACTAACATGTGTCAATAAAACCGCTATCAGCCTGGATTATGACGGCATAGGCATCTTTGACGCTATCGACGTCAACTAAATAAAAAACCAATAAAATCAATCATCAAAATCGTTAGTTTTATGCATGACTAGCGGCAAAACATTGACAGTTTCTTTCTTGAATTTTAGGGCGTATAGTGCGTCACTACAGGCATATAGCGCCTGTCTAAATTAGTAAACTTAGAGGTGAGAAACATGTTCCGTTTTACTATTTACTCAATCGTTGCCTACGCGTTTTGGTTAACCTTTGTCGATGTTTCCAGCTTTGTTGAAGACACTACAGGCAATACTTGGTTGACGGATTTCAAAAGTCAGTGGTTTGAACAGAGCGCACCGACAACACCATCGACACAAACTGTGCGGGCACAGCTCGTAACGTCGATGGGCCAATCAGACTGCATAGAAAGTGAGAACTGCTACTTAGCCGCCAAGCCGAGTGCCGAATAGCGGAAGCAACCAAATGCTAATCTCGCTGTAGTGCTACAATCGGATCTAATCTAGCCGCCTTTTGTGCGGGGTACAGACCAAAACCGATACCGATTGTCATGCATACCGCGAGCGACAAAATAATAGCAAAACCTGACCAAGCCACCGGCCAGCCAGCAGCGGCAGAGATAACCAATGCAAGCAGCAAACCCACCACAATACCTATCACCCCACCTGTTGCGGAAATAGCAATACTCTCAATCAAAAACTGACGAGCAATATCCTTACGTCTCGCACCAAGTGCGCGAAGTAGCCCAATTTCTGAAGTGCGCTCCATGATCGTCGCCAACATAATATTCATAATGCCAATACCGCCAACCAGCAATGAGATCCCAGCGACACACGCCATAACAATATTGAATATTTTTTGAGTTTTCTGATGTTGCGCCAACAGATCCGCAGGCACGACAATCTCATAATCCTTCTCTCCACCATGACGACGCTCAAACAGGTGTCCCAAACTCTTGGCTGCCAATGACGGATTGATGTTTTCTTTGATGGCTAATTTTATGGCATCAAGTTCATCTTCTAGGGCCTTAAAGTTCATCTTCTTTAGCGCTGTGGCTAAAGGAATAAATACCTGATTACGTTCGCCGCCCAGCTTTACGCCAGCTATCTTAGACTGACCCGTTTCCCCTTCCGACAATACACCAACTACAGTAAACCATTGATGATTGACTTTAACTAAGCCGCCAACGGCTTCTCCTCTTGGGAATAAGCTGCGCGCGGCTTCACCACCGAGCACCGCAACCTGACGATAGTGGCTTTCATCATCAGGCGTTAACGCACGTCCCTTAGCCACATTAAACGCGCTTAAACGAAAATAGCTGGGTGTGACCCCATATACCATAGCATCGCTGCGGCCTTGACGACTAAATAAGCTAAAGGTTTTAACCTGTTTCTGCGCGCTCCAATCTTCCACAAACGGCAATGTACGCTCGGCGCTTTGCACATCTCTCAGGCTCAGCCCCACGCTGTGTTCTCGCACAGATTTGAGTGCATCACCATCGGCCACGCGGGCATTCACCACTAGATTACGCACCCCCATGGACTCGATCATTTTGAGTGCTTCTCGCTCAGCACCCTCGCCAACACTGAGCATCGCTATCACCGCCCCGACACCAAACACCATACCAAGCAGCGTAAGTGATGTTCGCAATTTATGGTGACGCATCTCATCAAATGCTTGCGCGATACCTTGTAAAGTCCGAGTCATCCTTTGTTGCGATCTCATACCCGACTCCTTTTAGGTGGCGTGGTCAAGGCAATCACATCTCCGGCTGAGAGACCATCCGTGATAACGGTCATATCGATACTACGTTGGCCTGTGGTCACAACTTGCTTAGTAAAGCCTTTAGCAGTCTTAAGGTAGACCCAATACGCCCCCTCCTTTTGAAACAGTGCCTGGTTAGGAACTGTAATCACCTGTTCAACAGACAAGGCATGCACTGTCGCTGACAGTTGACGACCCGGCTGCATAATAGCAGCTACGGTTTCATCTAAACTCACAGTAAACTGGAAGTAATTAACAGGGCTATCTTTCTCTTTTGGCTTAGCTAGCGCATCCAACTGCACCACTTTGCCGTTAAAGCTTTTGTTGGGGTATGCATCCAAGGTAATACTGGCCGACTGCCCTAAGGTCAAGCCAGCCGCTTCAGACTCAAGCACAAACAGTTTGGCTTGCATCACTGAGGTATCGGGTAAGGTACCTATGGTAAAGCCGGACCACATCATATCGCCGACAACGGGCGATGCCCCATCCCAGCCAGCTTGGTAAACAAACAAGCCGTCATGGGGCGCAGTGATCTCCATCTGATTTAAGTTATTCTCAAATCGTCGAATTTTTGCTTGGTGGCCCTGTTGTTTAAGGGTGATCAAATCTTGTTCGGCTTGTGCCTGCGCATCGTGCTGAGCCAACCCCCAGTCAAAATAGTCCATCTTAGCACCTAGGTAATCTTGGTTACGCATCTGCTCAATGATCTCGATTTTGGTGTAAACACGTTCATCTTCACTGAAAAACTGTTCCGCCAGTGCTTTCTCTTTACCCGTTATTTCTGTGCCAGCTTGCAATTCTTGACTGACGGTTTTGTCTTTTTCCTGTTGAATCTTGCTATCAAGATCCAACTTGCTAAAGTCAAAACGCTCTCTTTCCAGTCGATAACTTTCTCTGGTGGGGTCCATTCTGGCCACCACATCGCCTGCTTTAACCCAACTAAAATTGTCGAGTATCCAAGCCAAAGACTGTGGACCGCGTAAGCCTGATGGAACTGTAACCGCTGTCGACTGGCTCGCTTCTAACTCGCCAGTGGCCGGTATTTGCACATTAAAATCACGTCGCTCAACCACCATAGTTAGCACCCCATCACTGGGTTGTGGCGAGCAGCCAAACAGCGTCATCACCATGATAAGTAACGCCACAGCTTTAACGCATTTCACAGTCATATTCATGGCAGTAACACCTCATCACCGACGCTTAATCCTTGGCTTATCGACACCCGCTCACTGCCAATATCCGCTAAGGTTATGACCTGTTTGCGGGCACCAAATAGGGATGGGCGAAATACATAGGCTTGTCCTGCGTCGAAATGCACCGCTTCAGTGGCAAGTAACGTCGCAGCTTCACCTTGAGCAATATCGAT
Organism: Shewanella colwelliana; assembly: GCF_001735525.1. NCBI lineage: Bacteria > Pseudomonadati > Pseudomonadota > Gammaproteobacteria > Alteromonadales > Shewanellaceae > Shewanella > Shewanella colwelliana. The sequence continues at coordinate 116,005 of NZ_MCBT01000048.1, read as the reverse complement.
AGATATTTTGGCCGCCATGCCCGGCCGCATCAGCTCACTGTCGGGTTCATCAATACTGGCTACGGCGTCAAAGACCACCAAAGGAACATCTTGATTCTTGTTGCGAAACACAGCGCCCAATTCGACTATTTTCCCCTTAAAAACGCGCTCAGGGTTGGCATCAAGACGAATATTGATCACTTGACCTAACTGAACACGTTTCGCCTCAACCTCAGGAATAGTCATATTGACCTGCATATGAGACAAATCAGGAATCGATAATACTGAGTCACCCGCAAAAACTGATTGGCCCTCTTTGATTTTATTCCCTTGTGGATCGTTGCCATACACAACCATGCCAGCACGTGGTGCTTTCAGCGTCATCGACGCGATACCTGTTTTCAATGCAGACACTTCAGCCGAAAACTTTTGCTTATCCCCGAGAAGCATGGCTTGACGCTGCTCTGCACCTTGAGACTCAAGCGCAATTTTTTGTTCAATTAACACGACCCGGTCTTTGGCTATCTCTGTATCGCGCTGGTATTTCTCTTTTTCAATGAGGGCAACCGTCTCATCAGATAACTTGAACTTACGCTCCGCTTTTTCAAAGTTCATTTTCGCTTCGGCTAAATCGAGTCGTAGCTCCTCCATACGTTTGGCATTACGCAATTTTGAGGTTTCTATATCTTGCTCCGTGGCGGCCAGACTGGCTTCACTGACAGAGAGTCGCTGACTTAATTCAGAGGTATCAAGTCGTGCTACGACCTCCCCCTTTGCAACAGCTTTACCCTCGGGCGCCAGCTGTTTGACTTGGTATTGCCACACTCTTCTTATGGCGGGTGGCATCATTGAGATAGTGTCGGCTGACACTAACTCACCAGTCACTTCTACCTTTTGAAGTAACACGCCCTGCTCAACAACTGTTACCGCACCTTGACTGCATCCCGCTAAAACCAGTGCACTGCACAATAAGGGCACGAAACGATTTACCACTAACTTAACCTTCATCGTGCGTCGACTCCTGCGCTGTGACTAACACACTCATCCCTGGCACCAACGCAATATTGGTACTGGCAAGATTAAAATCTATGCCCACCTTAAACCATTTACTCCGTCCCCACGCAGGCTGAGTAATAGCTTGCTTGCCAATACTATTAATACTGCCTAAAAAAGTAATATCCGGCTGTGAGTCTAACCGTAATGTTACTGCTTGTTTAAGCTTTACCCTGTCCACGTCAATTTCATTAACCCAGGCAGCCACCTCTAACCGGTCGAGTGCTGGAATGGTGGCTATCTGTCGACCAATTTGAACCGTGTCACCAACGCCATACTTTTTCTCTGACCAAGGATCTCGCTCATAAAGCACAGGGCCTGAAATTTGAGCCTTTAGCTCAAGTTGCTCTAACCCTCGAAGTGCCTGACTCAGCTCCAACTTGGCTTTTTGCTTATCGATAGCCAACTGTTGTCGGCTCGCCAACTGCTTTTCCAACACTTCGGCTAATGCCTGTCGCGCTTTAGTTTGCTCTGATTTAGCTTGCAGCAATTTAAATTGGTTTTCGGCGTACTCTTTTGCGGCAATATATTCAGCGGGCACATCGGCATCAAGCTGCGCTTTTTCAACCTCTAGACGATGCTGCTTGAGATTGAACTGCGCTTGTAATACCGCGGCTTTTAGCTCAATGGCGGTGCTCTGCTCTTGCGCCGTCACCCTGAGTAAGCTGGCTTCTAACTGCTCTATTTGATTAGCGATCTGACTTTTATCGAAGATCACCACGCTTTGGCCCGCCGTCGCTAGTGTCCCCTCAGGCAACAGCCATTGGATCTGGTACCGCCACGCATCACCCGCTTTGGGAACAGTGAAGGTCTGTGACTCGACGGAAGCAATCTTACCTGTTAGTAGCAGCGATGGCTCAGCATAGGCTGGCTCACTATAAGTGAATAGACTCAGACAAGACATCAACAACAGACTCAGCGCAACGGCAAAATGTTTAGGCTGCATCTTGGCCTCGATTTTCAATCTCAATAATCTCACCATCACGCATACGGATGATTCTCTGCGCATAGGCGGCGACCTCCTCTTCGTGGGTCACCAAAATAATGGTCTGGCCCGCTTGATGCAGTTCAGTAAACAGCGCCATGATCTCCACCGAGGTTTTACTGTCCAGCGCACCTGTGGGTTCGTCGGCTAACAATATGGCAGGCCGATTCACTAATGCCCGAGCAATCGCCACCCGCTGTCGTTGGCCACCCGACAACTGGTTAGGACGATGGTCTTGGCGCTCGCCTAAACCGACTCTGGCTAATAATGATTGAGCATAGGCATCGCTGTCTTGCTGATGTTCGCTAAAGCGCAATGGTAACAATACGTTTTGTAGTGCACTCATACGGGGAAGTAGGTGAAAGCTTTGAAATACAAAGCCAATCTCTTTGTTGCGTACAGCCGAGAGTTGATCGTCATCTAAACTGGCCACCTCTTGCTCATTGAGTTGATAGCTACCACTGCTGGGCTTGTCTAAACAACCAATGATATTCATCAATGTTGACTTACCCGACCCTGATGGCCCCATGATGGCAACAAATTCATTGGCCTTAATGTTAAATTCTACGCCACGCAGCGCGAGTACTTGCGATTCACCCATTTGATAGGATTTAGTTAACGCTTTTACGGTGATCATAAGGTTATTCTCGAAACCATTGGCAACTCCTTAGCCCTCATACTTAAGTTCATCCCAAACATTTATAACTTCTGTTTCACAGCCTTAATGACCAAGTCTAATTGACGAGTTTTGTTGGCATTACCCCTTCAGGGATCGTTAACGATTACACGTGAAAAAAGTATCTAAGTAGTAGTGATAAACGATCCTTGTCACAACACGGTCAATAGTTTGCCCTAATGCGATAGCATTATGCAATTGAATTTATATAACTTTGCATTGCAGCCAAAGATCATAGAGATTGGAACACCCCTAGCAGGGTAAAAAAACTTATCGCAGCAAAGAAGAACCATTGAAACAGAGATTTAAACGGCGACTCAATATCAGAAAAGAAACCAATGTAGATCTGCCAAACCGCAAACAGTAGATAGTTTAATGCGATAAACAACACTAGGCCATAGCCTTGCATAATAGAAACCATCTCTAAGCCACACGCATACAAGACTAATGTCGACATCACTAAAAACACTGACACGTAATGAAACACACACTGCATGATTTTCTGCGCAATCGGGTCAAAATTGGCATCGAGCATGGGGGTCAAGAAGGATTTAATACCTATGGTAAAATGCCCAACACAGGTCAAGAGTGCAAATGTCGCTGCGATGACAAAATAGATGTTCATTTTTTCTCCGGCAATACGCAAATGGAAGCCCATGGAGATAGACCAAGTTAAGGGGGAAATCGTTTCATCAAAAACAGCAAAGCGTGCTTTAACGCACGCTTTTATTAACTGATACCACGCAGCATAACGATCTGAACAATCACTTGTTTATACTGATAGGTATTACATGGTAGCCATTACCCAATAATCTAATCGTTTTTGTGGATTAGCCAACAGGCTTTGACATTGAGTTTTATAACGGCCCATTAACCCACCTAAATTTTTATTACTGGGTAAGCTGGCCTGCTGCGCGGCAACTTGCTGCGCCAATATTGCATTCACCTCTGACTCACTTTGATATTTTTTTGCCAATGTCACCGCATCGAGGCCTGACTGCTTAAGGCGATCACCCACCGCCTGCATCTGTGGCGCATTCATGTTAGAGATGGCATCTGAAGCAATTTGATAATAGGCTGCACATGCCAATACTTCCTTGTTAAATTCGATTTCCGCTGGCGAAGGCGTTAATTCAACCGCCTGAGCTATGCTACCAAAAGAGACCAATATCAAAGCTGGCATTAAAAACTTTACGCGCATTGAGACATTCCTTGACCAAGTATGAACTGAGTTGTTATTGCTCCATTTCTACTTTAGAACGCGCTCAACATCAAGTGAATATGTTAAAAACTCCTTATCCAGAACAAAGCCTAGCGACTCGTATAGCGCCTGAGCTTGCTGATTATTCTTGTGAGTTTCTAAGGTAATTGAGGTAATTCTATTGGCGTAAGCATACTCCAGCACACAATTCATCAGTCGACGTCCAAGGCCCACACATCGGGCATGCTGCGTCACATATAAATCGCTCAGAATTAATATCGAACATGCAGAGATTGAACTAAAGGTCGGATAAAGCTGACAAAAACCAAGACCATGCCCTTGGGTATCTAATGCAACAAAAATCACCGAATCGTTATGTTGTATACGGGCGTTAATAAACTGCCTAGCTAAATCTAAGTCAGCTTCTTGCTGGTAAAACTGTCGATACTCATCAAATAATAATGCCACAGCATCCAGCTCTGTTATCGTCGCACTCTTAATTTCACCCGACATCTATCCTCCTTGATATAAATCTCTATTTCACTCTGCCAACACGCTGCAACAACTTAAGTGCCTGATACTTATCTGGCGTATTGCGCGATTCTTGATCTTAACTGCTGCTTAACGTCAGGCCACTCACTATCGATAATTGAATAAACTACGGTATCCCTAACCGTTCCATCTTTAAGCAGGCGGTGATTACGTAATACGCCATCTTGTTTCGCACCGATACGCGTTATCGCTTCACGGGAACGTTGATTATGCCAATGGGTTCTAAACTCTACAGCCATTACATCTAAGGTTTCAAATGCATAACTCAACAGAAGATATTTAGCCTCAGTATTTATTCCCGTTTGCTGCGCGCTTTTAGCATACCAAGTGTGACCAATCTCTAAGCGCCGATTAGGCTGATCCCATGCCATAATACGTGTAGCACCAACAACTTCACCGGTAAATTTGTCTCGCACAATATAAGCCAAAGCTTCGCCGCGTGCTTCAGCTGCAATCGCGGCCTCAACATAGGTTTTCATCTCATCGGGATGCGGAACATTGGTGTACCACAGCCGCCAAAGTTCACCATCACACACCGCCACCGATAACGCTGCTATGTGTTCTCGCATCATTGGCTCTAAAATAACCCGTTCACCAACCAGCGCGTTTGGCACCTTTGCATTACTCATAATACCTCTGCGTCAATTACGTTATAACAATCGTATGTGATCATTTGATGAAAAGGGCAACCTCGAGGACGAAGCATTAACCTAGCAAATTTTAATCAATAATTTCAAGTGCTTTATGATATAGCAATACGTCATCACCTTGATCCCACTGCAACACTTTGTCAAATTTGAAGCCCAATTTCTCCAGTAATTGAATCGATGCCTGATTACCAGGACTGACAATACCAAGCAGCTCGCTAAACCCTAACGCTCTAGCGTGCTCTACAACCCCCGCAGCAGCTTCCAAGGCATAGCCACGGTGCCAATATTGCGGCAACAAGGCATAACCAATATCGATATCAGAGAGTTGTTCTCGTTTCACTAAACCCGCTAAACCGATAGCCTCACCCGTTGACGTAAGAGTGACCGCATACATACCAAATTCATTCTGCTGATAACTGTCGAGAGATCCTTCAATAAGATAAGCTTCAGCTTGCGGCACAGTGGTTATGCCGCGATCGCCAATATTGTTGAGAAATCCTTCGGAGTTCAATATGGCCAACATAAATGGTGCATCGGCCACTGTGAGCCGTCTTACCGTCAGACGCTCTGTTTGAAAAACAAGCAAAGTTAGCTCCTTATCCCTTGATAACCCCTTGGGCTCCACAAAACTATACGGGTAAGCCAATGATGATGAAAGCGCTAATAGCCACCTCTAGTGGCTCACACATGTGAAGCATTGTTAATACAATAGCAATTAAAACAATACAATAGGAATTAAAACGGCACTCTTCGCTAAATCATCACAAAAAAATGCCCACCTAATTAGGCGGGCAATCAAATCACTTAGGGTGAAAACCTATGCATGGGTCAATGCTGGTTCAGCTCTACTTTGACAGGTTTTCAACAGGAGTAAACCCGACCAAAGTCGATAGGTCAACCACCCGATAGTTATAGATAGCGCACCACATCGGTTGCCAGTTTCGTTGGCTTGATAGGCGCGGTGACCGCTGGCGTACCAAGGTATAAAAAGCCGATGATCTGGTCGTTGTCTCTTAAGCCTAGATCTTTATGTAAAACACGATTAAAAGCCAAGCCTCCGGTGCGCCATATGCCTCCCAGCCCAAGAGCAAAGGCTGCCTGTTGCATCGCCATACAGGCACAGCCAACCGCAAGGTGTTGCTCTAACGCAGGCACTTTGGCATGCTCAACAACTTTAGCCACCACAGTGATCACCATAGGGGCACGTTGCGGCATATTAGCCATTTTTGCTTGGGTACTTTCATCGCTGCCTTCAGCAGCACTGGCGTTTACAAACAACTGCCCTAACTTTGCCAACCCATCTCCTGAAGCCACGATGAATTCCCACGGATTAAGACCTGCATGATCAGGCACTCTTATCGCTGCACTTAAAATGGTGTTCAACTGCTCAGCATTTGGGGCTGGCGCCACTAGACGCGGCGATGACTGTCGAGTTAAAAGAAGTTCAATAGCATCCACAAGGCGTTCCTGCTTTGTTAATCAATCATTAAGCCAGCAGAATAACAAATCACTAAAAAAAATCCTACTAAAACAGTAGGATTTACATCAGCAAGCTATCTACTTATATTACTTAGGTTAACTGATTACGCTTAGCAATCAAATAGTCGACACTGGTGTAGCGCCCACCGCCAATAATCACTAGAGCAAATAGCATTAATAGGTAGGTCACAGCAAATTCAATGCCGTTGTTTAGCACCACAAAATTACCTGATGAAGTGAGCCAATCATAGTTACCGTGTGTTTGTAACAGAGATTTGGCCGCCGCTAATTTATCAGCAGACGCCAACACTTGCTCGTTAGCCAGCCATGAACTCGCATCGGCAATCGCCAACCAGCCATTTTCCCAATGCACTGCAAACGCCGCAACGAGCATAGTAAACATGAGCGGAATAGAGATCAGCCGGGTAGCTAAACCAAGGATTAGTAATATGCCCCCAAAAAACTCAGACCCAGCAGCCAATGCAACCATGACCTCAGGCATGAGCAACCCCAATCCCCAGTCTGGATTACCAAACCACGCTGCGGTGTCACTAAAGTGCGACAGTTTATTGTAACCTGCCTGCATGAGCACGGGTGCCAGATAGAGTCTTATTCCTAAGGCCGCTAGGCCATCACTGTGTTTAACAGCCGTCAGAAACTGTCGGTATATTGCGCTGATTTGCATGAAATACTCCCTTAATCTGTTTATTGAGAGAATAGACCATGCAGAGCAATGTTATATTTCGGTGACTCGCAATTAAATCTGTTTCGGCTAATTAACAAAGCACTGACAAGTCGCTGCAACAAAAATGTTAGGTATTGTTAGCTGAAGTCGTCGAGTGGCGAAGTTAATCGATTAGAGCGATAAAATCATCGAAGCAGTTGAGGTAAGCGTCGAAAGAGTGGTGGGTAAATGACTCGAAATTGTCAGTGCGCGTGAGTGTATCATCGTCATTGTTCTCACTTGAGGTGTTTGAATCCATATCTGAGTGATGCGAGATAGCCATCAGCAATCCCCAACAACAACCAAAATACCAATAGATCTCAATGGCCGCAGGGACTGCCTTTAACGCATCTGAAGTGAGGTTTGGATTATGCTCAAGATAACGGCTGATCAGTGTATGTCTTTGGGACGTTGACAGTCTATGGGTTGCCAATACGCTCGCTAGGTCCACTAACGGATGTGAACTGCAGGCGTATTCATAGTCGATGCACCAGAGTTTATTTTTAAATAGCAGGTTATGCGGGTTCAGATCACGATGACTATATTGTGGCCCAAGCATACAAGCTTGGAGCAAAACTAATAGCTGCTCTATCTTATCACTCTGCGCCATCAACACCTTAAAACGGGTTTGCCACAACTGCCTCTGAACTATATTGAGATGACATGCCTGTTGCCTGCTGTGTTGAGTTAATGCCTGGCGATACTCATGCCACTGCTGTGGCAGCGACATCTGATTTATGGGCAGTGGCAGACTTGATAAGGTATTAAGTAAATTAAGCAGGTATTGTTCCGCTTCTGGCCAAGGCTCAAAACAATCGATAAGCGGATGTGCACGATTGGCACACATCAACACACTCCAATCAGTACTGTGTTCGATATATTCGCTGAGGTAACATTGATTATTGGTACTATTAAACAGCAGCTTAGGTGCAACATCGGCACTTTGCGCGAGCCGCCAATTCGCTAATTCTGCATTTCTGTCGCAGATGCCATTACTGGCAGCGCTATTTAGCCGCAATACCCATTTCCCAGTTTCAGTGGCAATCAAGTAGTTATGGTTACTTAATCCACGAGACAAGGCAGTAATCATCGTGTTGTTGTCGAGTAAGCACCCCACATTTTTTAATGCAAGGCGCACCTCTTCATCCAGTTGATCGAACAACTGCAGGGCAGACAATGAATCGCTCAATCAGCCCCTCGACTACTCATAAGAGTATTGTCCATTAGCGCTTTGTTGCTCATTTCTCATCGTCGTTCGCCACAAGAAATAACCGCCTATCGCCATACCCACATAAAGAATAAACAGCAGTGACGTCAGCATCAGTCCTTTATTGAGGTAAAGATAGATGGAAACGACATCGATAACGACCCAATAAAGCCAGTTTTCCAACACTTTTTTTGCGACCAAGTAGGTCGTCATTACTGCAAAACAGGTGGTTGCCGCATCGAGATAAGGAAAAGCAGCCTGAGTGTAGTTTGCCATCAAGTAGCCAACCATGAGAGACGCCAACGTGGTGATACCGATTAACAATGAATGCCGAGATAACGACCAACTTACCACGACCACCCCTTTATCATCTCCCCGTCCACGGCTCCACATCCAATAGCCATATACGGCCATGGCCATATAGTAGATATTAAGTACCGACTCCATCAACAACGACACTTCCCAAAACAATACCGTGTAGATAGCAGTACTAAAAAACGCCGCCGACCAACACCATATACTGCCACGCATCGCCAACAACAGGTACGCCATCGCTAACACCACCGCAATAGCTTCCCACAAGGTCAGCGCATTGGCTTGTGCCATCGCGCTGGACAGGGATGAAACAAATGCCGACCAAAAATCTACCATATTAAAAACTCTGCTTTAGCAACGGAAAAATAAGAGATTATTGAGTATGGGTTAAGTCCAACTCACCGCCAATAAACTTGACGACAAATACCGCTTTACCCCATTTCTCATGAGCCGCTTGCATCTCAACGGCGAGCATCGCCATCACCTCGCTATACTCACCACAAATTTGCGTCGCCATGGCATTCGTTTTACGCTCAACGCTCTTATAGCTATCCACCCTATCAATAAACCACTGTATTGGTTCAATATAGTTCTCTTTAAATGGATACATACTTATTTCGGCGGTTAGTTTCATTACAACTCCTAAAGGGTCGCCAGCCGATGCTGGCAACCTGTAAAAACCAAAAATGGGTTACATAAATTTCACGTTAACGGTGACACCTAGCTGACGTGGGTCGCCAAAACGTATGTACTGCTTATCTGCCCAATCGATGTCTGGCTCGTTACCAAAGTAGAAGCCACGTACGCCATATTGCTCATCAAACAGGTTACGTCCCCAAAGGTATGCCGACCATACATCGGTTTCATAACCAATACGCGCATTAAAAATAGTATAGGGGTCTGATTTAGAGTCATTACTATCAGAGTAATAAAATTCACTCTTACCACTGGCCGTTAGATTAGCAAACCAGCCGCTATCGGTGCGATATGTTGTCCCTGCACTATAGGTAAAGTTAGGTGAATGAGCGAGTTCACGACCCGTAAGATCGACCGTTCCACCGTACTTATCTTGATATTCATAATCACCGTAGGCAGTTTCTAACCAGCCTAATGTGCCGTAAACCTTCAGATTATCGGTGGCATACCAGTTACCTTCAAGCTCTGCACCATAGTTATGTGAGCTACCGGCATTTTCGGTATAAAGAATGAATTTTTGCGGCTCAAGGGGATTTTGCTGTGAAGCTGACACTTGCTGATCGCGTCTATCCATATAAAACAGCGAAAAGTTAGTGCTCGCATTGCCCTCAAGCCACACCGACTTAATCCCTAGTTCATAGTTATATAGGGTTTCAGCCTCAAACTCTTTCTTATCGCTTAACTCAACAGGCAGTGACATATTAAAGCCGCCAGCCTTATAGCCTCGTGCAAGACGGAAATAGCTTTCATGGTTATCTGACAAGGCTTTACTCAATGCAATATGACCGCCCCACATAGTTTCTGACGGTTCAAAACCATCTCCGTCGCTATCACTATATTCACTGTCACGGCGCTCTACACGCATACCAACTGATAAAGCATATCCTCGGCCTAAATCAGAATCTAACTGACCAAACAGCGCCAGATTTGTAGCACTGTACTCGGCCGTTAACGCATCTCCCCAACCGTTATAGAACTCATTGGTATCATTGTCTTCGTCAAGTTTCATGCCGTATACGCCCACAAGCCAATCGGTACTGTTATTAAACAGTCGTCCTGCTTCAGTCGAACTTAAACGAAACTCTTGCGACATAGTTTGTCTGTCACCAACCTTGTCCCAAGTATAATCATATTGGCAAGGAGCCCCCTCACAGACTCTAGCCGCCCAGTAATCAGGATTAGCCCAATCACCGTCGTAGCCATGGTGGGTATCACTTTGGGCAAAGGAGCTTAATGACACTAACTCAAACGCCTCTGCACCAGAATAGGTGAACTTTAAAGAACCACCGGTAGTGCGCTGCTTATCCCCCCCTGGCGCATCGGTTAAGGTGTCAAAACCATTGTTATCCAATGTCCACGCATCATAACCATTATTGAAATCGGCGTGCAGTACAGACAAATCAATAGCAAGATCGTCGGTCGCATACCAGCGTAGCTTAACCCGACCACTAAACTCGTCACGACTATTGGTATCATCACGGTCTAGATAAAGGTTATCGCGATAACCATTTTGTTGATGTTGTTGCAGTGACACTCGGTAAAGTAACTTGCCAGAGTCCGTTAATGGTCCTGAGCTAAAACCACTAAATGTAGTCAGCTGATCATCGCCCAGCGACACTTCAGCGCCATGTTCAAATACATCAGTGGGATCATTACTCTTTAGATAGATAAGACCTGCCAGGGCATTAGCACCATAGCGAGTTCCCTGAGGACCTCTAAGCACTTCCACTTGCTGCAGGTCGTACATCGATGCAATCATTCCAAGCCCGGACATGTCGATATCATCGATGATGTAGCCAACCGAAGAGTTAGGCGCTCCTTGATACTCTTCTTGCTCACCTACGCCGCGGATTTGAAAATATTTGGCGCGAGAGCTACCACCTGACCAGTTAAAGTTGGCCACCGAATTGAGGAGATCTTCAAAGTGTTGTGCGCCTTCATCTTCAATCTGTTGCTGATCGATAACGGTAATACTCGAGGGCATTTTGTCCAGACTTGACTGGCGAAAATCGGATGTAACGACGATCACTTCCATCTCATCACTGCTTTTATCAGTGTTGAGTTCATTAGACCATGCGTGTTGTGATGTTAGCGCTGCGGTGACCGCAAGTGCGACCGGTGTTAAGGATTTGATTGTAAACATAGGACCTCAAATTTATATTGAGATCCGGCACTTAAAAAAGCGAGAAAGAAAGCACAGTGAGATTATATTAATCCGTAAGTGTGGCCCATTCCTACGCCGGTATTAGCCGGATCAGGTTCTAAGGGTTTGTCACTAGACATCTCAGTTAGTCGTATCTCTTGGAGATACAGACTCACACCCCTTGGCCCGAGCGATTATACATGAGTCATACAAATTGTTGACATTTTTAACGGGTAATTAGGTATAAATCATAAAAAAACGCCAGCATTGCTGACGTTTTAAACAATCTCAGCCACACTAATAAATAAACTAGTTTGAAAAGGCCTTTCTCACATACAGTTCACAGCGCACCGCACTACTATTAGGCGCTACCGCACTAACCTGCATCTGCTGTTTACCGTGCAACTTTAACGACTTCCAAGAAACCCCCTCATCTTCGATGGTAAGGCCGTTAATATCGTACCAAGTAAACTTATACTGCAGGCGTAGATCCGTCGCGACCTTACTACTAATAGTGCCAGCGGCTTTCAACGGATCGCCTTGACCAACCACCATGACACGTTCAACCGACACCTCACTATTAAAACGAGTGTTATCGATACGTTGTTCACCCGTAGAACTGGCCATTATCCCTGCTGTATGAGGCGCGCAGGCATTAAGAGCGAATGCCAGTAGCGCTATGACAATAATCTTATTCATTTATCTCTCCTTCAATACCCTAGGTATGAGCCACTTTTTACTTTCTATTCAATTAAAAAGTGAGCTCTAGCGGTTGCAATAAGCGACTTTCTATTAGTCTGCCAACAGTTAATATTAACGTTGGCCACACGGCGACCTTGACGGGTGATCTTACACTCTGCAAAGGTATCTCTATGATAGCCAGCTCTCAAGTAATCAATTGAGAAATCAACAATCTTAGGTACTTTACTGGTCTGCATAAAGACCATTAACTGCACAATGGCCGACATTTCCATAAAACCTGCTATCACGCCACCATGAATCGCTGGCAAAGTCGGATTACCAATATTTTCATCTTTAGCTGGTAGTTGGAATACCAACTCATCCCCAAAGCGCACCACCTCCATACCGATAAACTTAGCATAAGGAACATGGGCTAAAAGATGACTAAAGTCATTTAATTCAGTGGCTTTTTTTACTATTTCTTTAACGTTCAACTCGGCGCTTGATGCGTGCTGAATATCACTCATACTCATCTCCCATTAAAGCACGTCTAAATTCATCCCCTACCATATCAGGACTAATACGCATAAATGAACCAACGGCATGGGCTATTGGATCATCAATAGAGTCTTGGTAGGCGATAGCGCGGGTAAACGCGATACTTGATGACAGCTTGTAACACTCAGCAAAACCAAAAACCGACTTATGCGGCTGTGCTGGTTTCATATAATCAACTCGTAAATCAAGCGTTGGTGACAGCTCTAGAGAGTTAAACTTATCGAAAATACTGCAGACCACCGCACTGCCGCTAGCCGTGTCCATGAGCGTAGTGATCACACCACCGTGGATCACTCCAGTATCAGGATAGCCAATCAATTCAGTGCTATAAGGCAGCTCAATCAATACATGATGTTCACTGCCTTCTAACACTTTAAGCTGCAGACGGCGACATTGAACCAGTTGGTCAACAAAGCGTGTCGCTAAGCCTGTCAGCGGGAAAAAACCTGGACTTACTTTCATTAACTAAGGCCTCTTATTCACTAAATGCATTCAACGTTTAGTGACTAATGGTCCCAAAAAGTCACCACCGAGCAGATGCATATGAATATGGAAAACCTCTTGGCCGCCATGCTTGTTACAGTTGATCACTAACCGATAACCATCTTCCGCAATACCCGCTTCATCTGCGAGTTTGGCCGCAACGGTGATCATCCGCCCCAGCGCTTTCTCATCGGAAGACTTAACATCATTAATGGTGGGGATGAGATGATTTGGAATAATCAGAATATGAGTTGGTGCCTTAGGGTCAATGTCCCTAAATGCGGTAACCAGCTCATCTTGATATAGAATTTCAGCAGGGATTTCACGTCGAATGATTTTACTAAAAATTGTTTCTTCGGCCATCGAAGCATCCTCTCAGAGAAAATATTCCTGACAGTATACTCACAAATCAGTGGTTGTGATAAATCTATTCATCAGTAAATAACAGACCAATAACCAAGCGCTTAAATTATCAATCGCTATAGGAGCGAAGTTTCACACACCTAAATGCAATGAACAGCAAGGCCATATACGTTGCATATAGGCCTCGCCACTCAAACTCTATTCTTTAGTCAAAGGCCAATTCATCATTGGCTCGTTGACTCTCTGCTCTTTCAGCTAAAGCATCTGCACGCGCCAGCTCCAACGCAATTTGTTCAGGTGATTTAAAAATAACTTGGATAGAGCCTTGTTCGTTGCGATTGGGTGCCTGTTGCACCACGAATGCACTCGTGTTGTCATCAAGCCTGCCATACCAGCGTTTACCTATGCAGTGCCCCTGAAACACACATTTATAAGAGCTAAGTTCACTACTTTTACTTTCAGTCGTGTGATAACCGATATTAATTAAAGAGGCTTTGATAAAATTGAAGTCGTCGTCAAACTGACTGCTGTGCTGTGAATAATAGCCACTTTGCATCATGACCTTCAAAAGGCCTGCAGCTTGTGTTCCGTATAACTCATAATAACGAGCAATGGAAGGGCCCTTTGGAAGCGTGTGTGTGGTGACCACTTGCTCCGAAGCATTCTCCACGATCTCACCATAGCCTTGTAAAGGCGCCCCCCAAGTTAAACCAAATAGTGCCGACGCATTAACCGTGAAGGGAATAGCCAGAATGAATAAAGCGATCTTTCTAATCATGAGGTGTTTTCGAGAGTCAATAAATTGGCGACTTTATAACAAAGGATACATTTAATTACAAAAAAACTATTTAAAAGTATGAGCTTAGTATAAAATATGCCAATCTCAACCTCTTTAAAATCCATGTCAAAATTCCAAGTCCGCACTGAAATCTTGCACCTAACATCGCCGATTACCCCTGCTTAATTTTTTCACTTACACGTAGAGGTGAGTGAGCCTCCAACCAATACTTTTGCAGCACAGGATTATTCAAACCACTATGCCTATCGGCAAGGCTCCACGCGCCTTTCCAAATACCATCGGCAATCATATGTACCACAGCACTTTCAATAGCGGAGGCAACACATAAACTCACAGGCTCATTTGAGGTATAACCTAATTCCGACTCCAATAGCTCTTGTGCATCAATAAACTTAAACACGCCTGCAGAGATCTCTTTAGAAAGAATTGATTTTGTCGTGGTCACACTACTTAACAATCGCCCCGTTCTAATATCAACCGCACGTAAGTTAACCGTCACCGTATCCACCCTAAACTGGCTTGAAGCACCAATACCGAGATAACGGGCACCTGCACCACCTGTTTTGATGTTGGTATCATAAGCAACAATACCGCCTTCCATCAGAATTTGGGCAGAATTAAGTTGAGGTAGTTGGTTAGCATCACCTTTAAGCCCCGCCCTTACAATTTTTCGTTCTGTCAGCAGGTTTTGTAACCCTTCTCGCTCAACAGGGACGAACCAACTTGAATCATTGAGTGCCTGTGCTAAAAAGGCTGTACCACTTTGCGGCACTGCGGTTGAAAAGTTACTCGATGGAATCGGTTTATATTGCCCAGTTTGATCCCTAAAATCATAAACTGCTGCAACCATCGCACCTTGTGGTGATGGCAAATTGACAAGATCGTAATAGGTTTCACCTTTAGGCATTAAGCTGCTCGAGGCTTCGATATTGTCAAATTGTTCGGGAACAGAGGAACACGCCGTAAGGCAAAGTAAAACACCCGCAATTACAAAGTTTTTCATCATTAACCGCCTACCGTACCACTATCGACTAAACCACCCACTTCAATCACTGTTGTTTCACCTGTGACTAAATCGGTGATATGCACCAGCAACATACCATCTTCATTAACCACTTGGATCTCAAAGTCAGTGGTTTTCAGATAGCCTTCACCACCATTAGCCGCATCATTAAATAGTTGGCTCATTAAACGCGATTCTAGTGAACTGGCCATTCGTTCGAGCGCTGTAGGAGGGGTATAGCCTGAGCCCCCTTTATGATCATTCTGAGCTGACGCGTTAGCTAACAGGTAGGAGCCATTTAAATAACTCCCACCGAAATTAGGGTTAACTGGCGTATAAATAAGTTGAGTAGCTGCCAAATCTAGGCTGATTAGCGCCATTGCAGCCGCTGACCAGCTCAGTTGTTTGTAATGCATATGAATAATGTCCTTATTAAAACTCATCCGGAGCCAAATCGGGATCTAACCATTGAGCCCAACTGGATTGTTTTTGATTTTGCATCAAAACCTGATTCACTCGCTTAGCCGCTCCCACCGCTTGCTTATCAAGATCGCGACTTGCTGGCGATATCACAGTAATATAGACCGGCTTACGATTATGTAGGATGAGCACCTTACTGCCACTGCGGGCAGTGGCTCGCTCAACAACGCTTAAACCTGAGTGTTGCGTCATACCGCCAATATCTCTGTAAGCCGCTACAAATTCACGATAAAAACGATGACCCACCCTGGTCATCGCACGATTGAGTATCAGCCCATCAATCAAATCACTCTCCTGTTTAGGGAGCGCATCGCTGATACTTTGCTGTTGGACTTGGTGGGCTTTGTTAATACCAGTATCTGCAGCTTGCGCAGTGACACTGCACAGCAGAAAAATTAGCCCGCCAAATCGATGGTTCACTGCTGCACCTCATGCAGATGGGTCTGTGCCCATGCAATGGCTTGTCCGCGACTGGATACGCCAATTTTTCTAAACACGCGATAGAGATGAGTCTTAATAGTACTTTCACTGACAAACAATTGATTAGCAATATCAATATTGGTGCTACCACTTAATAGCGCCTGCAGCACCTCTCGCTCTCTTACGGTCAAGTTATCAGCACCGTCAGCATAATCATCATCGGTAGCTGACGACAGTAACTGCTGCGGTATAATCGTTTGACCACGTAATACATTGCTTAAAGATTTACCCACCTCTTCAAGCGAAGCATCACTGAGAAAAACGGCGGCTGTAATGGGTGAAATAAGAAATCGAGCATCGATCTGTTGGGGATAATGTAACAAGACGACTCTGGCTGAGTGTCTCTTCTCTATCTGCTTTTGAATTTGATAGGCGCGTTGTACATCAACACTGGAAAGATCAATCACCACCAATGAGTAACTTGACTCATTCATGGTCGCTTCAACTTGCTCTGGAGACACTTTGGCTAGCTTAACTAAAAACTCTTGAGGCCATCGCGTATCCAATAAGTCGGTTAATAATTGCGATCGTGAAACCACTACCCAGTTAATTACTTTGAACATCCTGCTCACTCCATGTCGCTACGTCGTAGCGTATTTCCATTAGTTTCGCGACTATCATAACAACTAAAATCTAAATAAAAACCATTCCTAAGATCCGACCTGATAAAAAGGATTAGAACAAATTAGCTGTTTACTCGCTTTTTTCACTATAAAATGCTGATAATACTATTGATTAACATGCCCCTGAGTCACCACAGTATTCTGCGAATTTCCCCACTGAGCAACAACCACACCATGCCCTGAACCATATTGGTTAATCGTTACCGCATTTTCGTAACCCGTTTGATAGATAATGGCGCGATTATCATTGCCCTGTTGCTCAACATCTAATGACAAAGCTGTACCATACTGAGAAGCGACGACTAAATTATTAAATCCTACCTGCAACAAACTCGCCTCAATAGCGATGCCATCTTGCCCAATTAAACTCCGATTACCACCGCCTTGTTGGCGAATATCAACAAAGATGTCAGTACCGCTCTGCGTATTTAACGCTAAATTGGTCACACCTATCTGATGGATATCAGCATCCAGTGCATCACCAGACTGGTTGATGGCGGCTTTATTATTGAATGCCGATAATTCGTCAATCTCGCTCAAGTCAACGCTGGCAAGTGACGTAAACGAAACAAGGCTAATCAAAACCAGCACCAGCATCCCTAGTAAACTTCTATAGCGCTCGTAATTTTTACGCAGACTTCCCATGTGCGGTTTCTCTTCCATTTAATCTGCAAAGATTATCACCTCATCACAAGCATCCTTCGTCCCCAAAGAGTATTAAGTCACCCTAGACTAATAGCCTATTCAACCGAAAGGTCTAATACTTTACTACTATAAAAAAGCAGATCTACAGGTCTGTTGCATGAACTAAGGAGCTGACAGTTTGAAAGTTAAAGTGTGCAAGATGACAGATGCCCATCCTTCTATTGCAGGCAAAAAAATACCAGCCACTTGGCTGGTATTTTCAATCTCTTATTGAGATTACTTATTTAATACTGACTCTGCAGTACGGCCATCATCATGGCAACTGTCACAAGCTGGTTTATCACCAACATTAGAGTCATGTGGCGCATGGCAATCTGCACACATAAGGTTGCCATCATGTGGCTGATGCACCGCATCCATTTCAGCTAGCGTACCATGACAGCTTTGGCACTGCTCAAACTCATGAGCACCGTCTGCTGAAGGTTCGCCGTCAGCATGACATGCTTCACAACCATCCATCTCAGCATGCATTTCAGCAAGTTCTTGTGGCTCAGCCATCGCTACTGGAGACAAGGCTAACGCCGCTAGACCAGCACCAAATAACGCACTTAAAATTTTCTTGCTCACGATAATATCCTCTTTATATTTGGCATTGTGGGTTAGTTTTATATGGTCCCATCTAGCCGTCATCCAATTTGCACAACTAGGCTTAAAATAGCTAAGGATTGGCTGATTGGCAACTTTTATGTCGGCGCAATCGTAACAATTCCGTTATCGACAAAACGTGCGCTTAATCAAATATCTATGACTTACACCACCAAACCAAGGTTATACGTGAGTTTTGTCACAGCCCTACCATGCAATTGAACATCTATTGTCTGCGGTCATCATCCCCCCCTGCATTAATTCAGCAATCTAACCATAGGCAGAAAACCTTAGTGTTTTAAAACGACAAACGGGAGCCGAAGCTCCCGTTTGATAACCAATATTGTGATTGATTATTTTGCTTTTAGCGCCGCAATACGTTTTTCAAGTGGCGGGTGACTCATCATGAGTTCTGCCATCGACTTCTTGCCATTGATACCAAACGCTGCCATTTGCGCAGGCATAGCCCCTGTTTCTGGGCCTTGGCGTAAACGATCTAACGCTGCAATCATTTTTTGTTTGCCAGCAAGCTTAGCGCCGCCCTCGTCAGCCTTAAATTCACGAATACGAGAGAAGTAAGCCACAATCATCGATGCCAAAATACCAAACAACATATCCAGGACAAAGACCACTGCCATATAGGCAAACATTCCTAGGCCTTCACCCTCTTCGTCGTTACTGGCGACAAAGTTATTGATGATCCCGGCAACAACACGCGCTGCGAAGATAACAAAAGTGTTTACCACACCTTGAATTAGGGTCAAGGTCACCATGTCACCGTTAGCAACATGACTCACTTCGTGGGCAAGCACCCCTTCAATCTCATCTTGAGTCATGCCGTATAACAAACCACTACTTACGGCTACCAACGAATTGTCTTTACTCGGTCCCGTTGCAAACGCATTAAGCTCTGGCGATTGGTAAATAGCAACTTCTGGCATTTTAATGCCAGCTTGCTCAGCCTGGCGTGCAACTGTTTCTAACAACCAACGCTCTGTGTCATCACGTGGAGTGGTGATCACTTCGCATCCCATGGTCTTTTTAGCCATCCACTTAGAGATAGCCAAACTGATAAATGCACCACCGAAACCAAAGATAGCTGCAAAGACTAACAAGCCGCCCATCGTTGAGGTATTAACCCCTAAAATTGACATCACGATTGACGCAACTAGCAAAATCGCCATATTCGTCGCAATCAATAAAAAAATACGCTTCATGTAAGCTCCTATAAGACACACTATTGTGCCAATTTAACCCTATAACGACATAATATGTCCGAAAATTCAAATCTCAAGGGGTAAACGTAAAAATAAATTCATCACTGATTAATTTCAGTGCAAATCACGGAATTAATCCAAGTCACGCAGTCTAGAAGTCGATGCTTAAGCCAATCTTAAATAAGCCGTAAGTTAATAAGATAGGCCATTAAACTTAGTTAATTAACAAACAAATAGGCGAAGAACGACTAAGACAACGCATCGATATCACAATAGCCAGCAGCCGTTGCCACGTTTCGACTCGGCAGATAAGGAACAACACCTAGGCAGGGTGATGTCATTAACTCGGTTAATGTTGTCAGGTTTTCTTGTAGATAAGCCATGTTGGGATCTGTAACATTAGCTACCCAACCTGCCAAGGTTAAACCATCGGCCAATATCGCCTCTTGGGTTAACACCGCATGATTTAAACAGCCCAACTTTACACCCACCACTAAAATCACTGGCATAGATAATTGCTTAACCGCCTGAGATAAAAACTCGCCCCCCCCCAATGGCAGACGCCAGCCCCCCGCACCTTCTACCAGCATCAGATCGGCACTGCTAAGAGGCAACGCCTCTAAATGCTGGCAAATTGCATCGACACTCAAACCTATGCCAAGGTGTTTAGCCGCAATGTGAGGCGCGATAGCGGGCTCAAACGAAAATGGATTTACTTGTGAGTAATCCAACTTCACGCTGGACTGAGCTATTAATGATAAAGCATCGGTATTTCTCAGCCCCTCTGGCGTCACCTCGCAACCCGAGGCAATTGGCTTTAATCCCAACGTCGAGCCTCTTGCTTGCGCCGCATGCAGCAGCGCCGAACTCACAAAAGTTTTGCCACAATCGGTATCGGTTCCGGTTACAAAATAGCGCATGGTTCACCTACTAATTTTCCGCGTACAATCATGATCTGATAGGTCAATGGTAAGCCCTGTGGCTGACGAATCGCTTCAGCGCGCGAAGTAAGCTGTTGCCAATCTTGCCGACCTCGAAGTCGCGCCTGCTGTGATGCATTATCTGTCGTTGCCCTTACCGATGCGCCCACCCCTTTTATCGAATAAAGCAAAGGCTTTAACTCGTCAAAAAAAACCGTAAACTCTTGACAAACAATAGTTAACTGTTGCCATTGCTGGGCATCAAAGCAGGCATTAATCCTATCTAAATGATTAAAATCATTTACCCGTAAACCTAACTGTTTTAGCTCATCGAGACTGCCATGACCAACAATAGCTAAATGGCACTCGCCATTAGGCTGCAGCACTCTCTCGATTTCAGCCACGGCACTTTGTAGGTCTTCACACCACTGCAACGCCAAGTTTGAATACACCAGCGCCACGCTATCATTTTTTAAAGGCAGCGCCTGTGCATCAGCACATAGTGGTATTTGCTCTGGTTGCGTGATTCCTAACTGATTAAGCATGCCCGGTGCAATATCGACCGCTACAACATCACTGACTCCCGATAGTGCTGAAAAATCAGTCCCAGGCCCGCAGCCCAAGTCGAGCAAACGACCACTGGCATTGATTGAGTTAAGCAAGTGTTTTGCTGTACTGCGCTGCACCACATCATGGCGTTGATAGTCACTCGCCGCCAGAGAGAAACATTGCGCAATAGTCGACTGTTTAACATGAAACGATGCTTGTGACCCTGTTTTCACTACTTCAGGTTCCTATAAATATGTAATTCTCAATACTAGGTTTTGGACAAAGACCTGGAGAGGCTGCACAAAATTGACTCAGCGCTCTGAACTAAGGGCGCTAGCTAAACAACTGACTAACATGTCGATCTGCGAATGGCTATGGTTAACGTTAAGGGTGATACGCAAACGAGCACTGCCTTTAGGTACTGTGGGCGGACGAATCGCGCCAACCCAGATCCCAGCTTGCTTAAGGTATTCGAACACCCGCTGTAACGACTCCAGCTTGCCAACGATAATCGGTTGGATCGGCGTATTAGAATCAGTTATCGCCACGCCTGATTGCAGACATAGCGCTTTAAAATACGCAATATTATCAGTTAACTTCTGCTGCAGCTCACCAGTTTCAATCGCCAATGACACCGCACAATTGACAGCGTAAGCCGCACTCGGCGACAAAGCCGTCGAATAGATATAATCGCGCGCATTGGCAACGAGAAAATCGATACAAGCGCGAGAACCTAATATCGCCGCACCCTGGCCACCAAGGGCTTTACCGAAAGTCACCACTTGAATGTCGCAATTATGGGCATTGGCTTGCTGTTGTGCACTTAAAACACCAAAACCGTGCGCATCATCGACTATCAGCCAGCTCCCCTGCTGCGTACAGGTTTTATAGAGCTGTGAGAGTGGCGCAACGTCACCATCCATACTGAACACACTTTCAGTGACCAGCGCCAATGGCTGATGAGCCTTAATTAGCCGCTGCGCAGCTAGTAGATCATTGTGTGAAAATCGCCTTAAGGTAGCACTACTTTCACGCAGACCATCAATTAACGACGCATGGATCAGCTTATCCGCAACTACCGTATCACCCGTGCCAAACAAGGTTTTCATTAACGCACTATTGGCGCTAAAGCCAGAGCAAAATAGCAAGGCTGCCTCATGACCTGTCGCCTTGCAAAGGCTAGATTCTAGCTCTGCATGGGCATCGCCGTACCCCGTCACTAATGGCGAGGCGCCGCTGCCAACACCATAGCGTCTTGCGCCTTCAACCAACGCATCGATCAATTGAGGCGACACACTCAAGCCCAAATAATCATTGCTACTGAAGTTAAGGTAATGCTGCGCCTCACAGGAAAACTGGTTAGGGGAGCTTGCCGTTTGTGTCAGTTGTACCCGAGCCCGTAATAGCCCCGCAGCTTGCGCCGCGACTTTTGCCTGAGCAATTTTCGCCGACAGCCCTGTCATACTAGAGACTCACCCGCGCAAGGCTCATTTACAGTGCGCCCGCATCATAAAATGCCTGACTCTGTTTGTCTTTTAGTGCCTGTGCTTTAGCAAACACGGCTTTATCATCTTCCACCATAGCAGCCTTCCCCTGTTCAGGGTGCAGTCCTAGGCGTTTAAGTAAAGCCATATCGTCATTTTCTTCAGGGTTACTAGTCGTAAGCAACTTGCAGCCATAAAAAATAGAGTTAGCGCCAGCAAAGAAACACATCGACTGCAATTCATCACTCATCTTCTCGCGCCCTGCTGACAAACGCACCCGCGATAAAGGCATAACAATACGCGCAACGGCGATGGTGCGGACAAACTCAAGCGGATCAAGATCATCCAAGTTTTCAAATGGCGTTCCGGCAACCTTCACCAACATATTGATCGGTACTGAATCTGGGTGCTTTTCCATGTTGGCAAGCTGTTGCAACAATCCAGCTCTATCCGTTGCCTGCTCGCCCATACCAACAATGCCCCCAGAACAGACTTTCATGCCTGCGGCACGAACATTTGATAGGGTATCAAGCCGCTCTTGGTAGGTACGCGTGGTAATAATGTCGCCATAATACTCAGGAGAAGTATCAAGGTTGTGGTTGTAATAATCCAAGCCCGCATCAGCCAGTTCACTCGCTTGCGAAGGAGAAAGCATGCCGAGTGTCATGCACGTTTCCATCCCCATCGCCTTCACTTCACTCACCATATCTTTAAGGTATGGCATATCTCTTTGATGAGGATTACGCCAAGCGGCTCCCATACAAAAACGTGATGCGCCGGCGGCTTTCGCGGCACGTGCTTCGGTTAATACCTTATCAATTTCTATCAGACGTTCTTTCTCAAGCCCGGTATCATAGCGAGCACTTTGCGGACAATATTTGCAATCTTCTGGGCATGCACCCGTTTTAATCGACAAAAGTCGGCTTATCTGAATCTCATTGGGATCGAAGTTTTCACGATGTATGCTATGGGCCTTGAACAATAGATCGTTCATAGGAAGTGAAAAAAGCGCTTCTATTTCATCGCGCTGCCAATCATGGCGAAGTTGAACTTGAGACATTGATACCAGCCCTTACTCTAATCTATTATTACCGCGGCACTGGGTTTAACCACGACATTTATGTTGATTAGCATACCGTTAGGTCTTAATCTGTCAACGCCAACCAGTTTACCAAGTTTACTAACGGTTAATTTTTAACCAAGGAAACCATTATGTCTTCATACCCCACCATTGACTACGACTTCGATCAGCAACATATATGGCACCCTTATACTTCTATGACTCACGCCCTACCAACATTTGGGGTGGTAGCAGCTAACGGTTGCGAGTTAGTGTTAGACAATGGTAAAGCGCTGATCGATGGTACCAGTTCTTGGTGGGCCTGTGTCCATGGCTACGGACACCCGCAGATCCTTGCCGCCATGAACGCACAACTCCACACCTTAAGTCACGTCATGTTTGGCGGCATCACCCATCACAGCGCTATTGAGGTGAGTAAGCAACTGGTAGCCATGACCAGTGATAACTTAACTAAAGTGTTTTTGGCCGATTCTGGCTCCATCGCGGTCGAAGTTGCCATGAAGATGGCACTGCAATACTGGCAGGGGCGTCAGCAACCCAAAAAACAGCGCATATTAACAGTTAAAAATGGCTATCACGGTGACACGTTTGCCGCCATGAGTGTGTGTGATCCCGAGGGCGGTATGCACACAATGTTTGGCAATGCTGTTACCCAACAGCTGTTTGTCGATGCGCCGCAAACCCCTTTCGGTGCAACGCTACTAGCCGATGATCTGACCGCCATGCATCTGATGTTAACCAACCAGCATGAGTCCGTCGCCGCCGTGATCATAGAGCCAATTATGCAAGGTGCTGGGGGAATGCGTTTTTACAGCGCTGATTATCTTAAAGCATTGCGGGCATTATGTGATGAGTTCAATGTGCTACTGATCTTAGATGAAATTGCCACAGGATTTGGCCGCACAGGTAAACTGTTTGCCTATGAGCATGCCGATATTGAAGCCGACATCCTTTGTGTAGGTAAAGCGCTCACAGGCGGTTATATTTCGCTGGCGGCAACCTTGTGTAGTGACGAAGTCGCCCAAGGCATTAGTGACTCACCATCTGGTGTGTTTATGCATGGCCCCACTTTCATGGGCAACCCGTTAGCCTGCGCTGCGGCCAGTGCTAGCCTATCGCTGATTGCAAATAATGAGTGGCAAGCCCAGGTGTCGCAAATCGAAACCCAGATGTGCCAGGAGCTTGCCGAGGCCAGCCACTTTGACGGCGTCAAGGATGTACGAGTATTAGGCGCGGTCGGCGTAATTGAGATGAATAGACAGTTGAATACCGCCGCACTGCAGCAGCAATTTGTCGATCTAGGGGTATGGATCCGTCCATTTTCCAATTTAATCTACATCATGCCGCCCTACTGCATCAGCCAGAGTCAATTAACAACACTCACCCAGGCAATGAAAACGGTGGCTAAATCTGTTGGTCAGCAAACTACAGCTAAAACTGACACCCAGTTTATTAGCCATGGCTAACCCATTTAACCACCCACATCTTTTGAGTTAATGTTATAGGCTCAAATTAATCCGATTGCGACCATCAGACTTTGCTCGATAAAGCGCCGTGTCAGCGGCGCATACTAAAGCAGTCGGGGTACGATATTGCCCTAAGACTTCGACGGCGATTCCTTGGCTCACGCTCACCCGCACTGAAGGATGCAAGCCCAAATCGGTAAAAGAGAGCTGATTGATAGCGGCTTGCACCCGTTTAGCCGTCAGCTCTGCAGTTCTGGCGTTGCAGTTAGGTAAGATCAACGCAAATTCCTCTCCCCCATAACGCGCTGCCAAGCATTGCCTACTGGGTAACGCCTTCTCAACCACCTGCGCTATTTTTTGCAAGCAACGATCGCCATTGACGTGACCATATCTATCATTGAACAACTTAAAATAGTCCACATCAATTATCACTAAACTGAGCGGTTGATGTCCATTAATGCTGTCATTCCAACTTGTTTGGAGCATTTCATCAAACTCATGGCGGTTTGCCAGTCCAGTCAGTCTGTCCGTACGGGCTTGGCGTTTCAGTTCATGGTATTCGGCTTTATGGGTGGTGAGGTTGTGCATCACCCCTATGAATAGGTTTTCGCTGCCTGTTTGGCTGGCAGGTAAACAAGAGAGGGATAAGTCCACATCAAGTAATAAGCTGTCGGCGCGATGAATCACCACCTCTTTTGGACCATGATTGCTGGGCAATTCGTGGCACTTTTTCCAACTAACGAACAGTGACAGATACTCATCTTTATGTTGATGGCCGAGGAAATCACACCATTGCTGGCCAATCAGCGCTTCGCGTGGGGCACCAAATAGCTGCGCGGCCAACGGATTTATCATCTCAAATACACCGTTGCCATTGACCACAAAAATCGCTTCTGACATGTAGTTGATAACCGTACCAAGGGCGTTCAGAAAGTCATTTTTTACCGTTCCAGCAATAAGCTCATCAACGAAATCTAACTGTTTTTTTGCTCTGTCGAGGTTATCTTTTGGTGGCTGGCTGCAGGTAATATCCTGAGATATTCCCATGCGCTCAAGTCGTTTTGCCAGGTCCTGGTTCATGGTGTCGACAACCACTTTTTTCACTGATGCTGATGACATTTTGCGTTCCCTCTTGCCAGTATTCTTAGTCAGTAACTGAGAGCAACACCCCAACTAGTTAAGTAGTGCTACTCCGATGACTAACAGATTAAACAAAAAATCAGCAAACAACCTTCTGGCAACCTTCCCACATATATCTTTGATATTAAATGTATTTTCACAATGAGATATAGGTAGAAATGAAAAAGAAGAGAAAGGAAAATCAAGGTTTAGCCGTTTACAGTCCCAGCAGTACAGAAAAAAAACGGCTTTGTGATAGTTAAAAATGGCTCGAAAATCGTTTCAAGCCACAGCGACATATAGCGTACATACCTAATCGGTTGGGTCATTCTTAACTTGCGGATCCTGCGTCTCATATATATTACCTGCAGCATCAGCAAGCAATAATTTTAACCCGATAGTTCCATTAACAACATTGACATCTTTTAACACAAGTAAGCTACCAGCAGCCTTAACTTTAAAAGAACTGATATCGGCAAGCACTGATGCTGGAGACTGGTCTTTCTTTGGAAATACCGCGCCCGCAAATAGATAACCTAAGTTTTGTTCGTCATTAATTTTATACGTTATCTTAGCCACATTTGTTTTTACAATCACCGGGTTTACGTCAAACGAAAATACTGGACCAGCAGGACCCTCTTTTACATCGACAGTAACGGTTATTTTTTCACTAGACATTATTCACTTCCCTTTGGTTGGACAAACATTGTTTCAACGATTCTTTCATTAACGATCAAGTCACTAATCTCTTTCTCGTCATCTAATTGTTCTAGACATCTTAGTGCATCCACATAGGCCACAACATATTTTGGATCTTTATCAACTTCAACGATATCCGATAAATAGGCCTTCGCTGCCATGCAGGCAACTGTAACATCTGAGAACGGGTTTTCAGCCAAAGCAATCGACGCTGCCAATAACTCAACCCTTGCAGCAGAAAGCTTGTACTCAGCCTCATCAGCATCGCTACCTAATAATTGAAAACTAATGTGTTTCGCTTTGGCTAACCAGCGCTTAGACGCTTCAATATCATTACTTTTCAAAGCGTACCTAACTAGAAAAGCATAAAATCCGTAGCGAAGTCGCTGGGTTTTTATACCGTCAGAGAAAGACTGTTCAGCGCTAGCCATCTGTTCAATCAGTTGATCTACATTAAACAGGTCTAACTCATCACTCTGAGGATAATCGAGTTTTAAACCAAGTAAATGCAGTTTTATCATAAACATACGTCTAGCCCAAACTTGGTTTTCAGCATCAACGCCTAACAGCGTTTGAATCAGCTCATGGCTCTCAACCGCACTATTCCAAGCAAGATGATAATGACCACGATATTGATACTGTAAGGAGATACTGTGATAACTCAAGGCTAAGATTTCCGCCAGGTAGGCATCTGTTTTAATCTCTAACGGCATGCTGGCAAACTCAGCTTGAATAGACTGATGCTCGTTAATGCTGAGCTGCAACTCGCCATTTGACAATGCCGCACTAGCAAGCCAAGAGCGGGTATCGGCAACATCGGCAAGTAAAGAGATATTAGACGGATTTTTAGCAACAGCTTGCTGTTTTAATACCAAAGAGCGCTCAAAATGTTGTCTGGCTATACTGAACTGTTTGAGGTTCATCGCTATCGACCCCAAAGAGTTCAAGGCATACGATAGCTCCATTAAGGCTTCTTGATCTTGCGGTGCCTTTAACAACATGGTGTCGCTATAGGCACGATAAGCTTGAAAATAAGGCTCAGCCGCCTGCCAATTTTTAGCGTCGTATTGTATCTGTCCAAGCCAAAAGCTATTGGCACCTAGGGTTTTTAATAGCTCAAGATTGCTGTCATCAACTCGTAATAGTTTTAGCAAACTGTCTCGTGCTGCTAATAGCGCTTCTGTCGCCTCGGTAATATTATCCCTTGAATAGGCTACTTCACCTATCGCTTCTAATGTTTGTGCATGCTGAAATTTTGCTTCGAAACTAAGATGACTATCAGTTTCAAGCAATGATGCCCCAGCAAAATACTCTAACGCCTTGTTACTGATCCCGTCGAGCAAGTCCATTCGGCCAATACTGCGCAGTTTATCGGCAAAATCACCCACCATAAAACCCAGTAAATTTTCTGCGGCAAGCCGCTTCTGTGTTGCCTCTTGCTCAGCATTAAAGCTTTTGACGCTCATTAAAATCGATATAAACGTCAAACTGCACAGTAGTGCAATCGTGACTCTGCCCGTCCAACGCCGAATTGCCGCACGACGCTTGGAAGCGGCAATAAACTCAAGCTCTCGTTGATCTAAACTAAAAAAGGGGTTGAGCCGCAATGCATCGGCCTCATGAAGTGGCTTGCCATCCGCCAATAAATAGGCGCTTTGTTTATCTTCGCTTAACCAGCGCTGGGACAGGTGGAACAAACGGCTTTTAATGCTAAGGCTGTCATGATGGGCCTCTATCCATGCGGTGACGCGCGGCCAGCAGCGCAATAACGCTTCATGCGCAATACTAAAACAGGCCTCACCATGTTGAAGGTGAGAGACAAATAAACGACTGTCGACCATCGCCTGTACTAAACGTTTCTCCGACTCATTGGCGAGCTCCGCCCAGCGCGCGCTGCGACTGGTGATCGACTTTTCATCTTCTCTTAAAGTCACCAATAGGGATAACACTTTGGGTAAGCATGCTTGTTGCTTAGGGTTCAGCGCTGCTATCGCCTCTTCGGCATTTTTCCCAATGGCCCCTTCAATCCCGCCTAACTGATGATAAACACTAGCTTTTAACTGGTCATCGTCACTACGCTGTAAATACAAGGCTTGCAGCATATATTGCAACATGGGCAAGGTGTCCGGGTTACCCGCCGCCTCGGCACATAACAGCTCATCCAGCGGCGTGGCGCTCAGAGGGTCAAACTCCCAATTTAGATTTGCCGCAATGGCAGGTAAACGCACCATCTGCAACAACTCATGGCGACTCGGTGGCGCCAAGTCAAAATGTGCACCTCGAGATTTACCCGCCATTAAGCTGGGATATTCCACCAGCAGAGGATAAAAATCGTTACGGCAAGCACTAATAACCAATACACAGCCGGAACTGGCAAACAGTTCAATTAACTCAATAAACAGGTGCCTTTCAACCTCCGTAAATAGTGGTGACGATAGCAGCACCTCTAACCTGTCAATAAACAGGGCCAAAACCGATAAGTGATCAGCATTTTCCCTTAGTGCAGCCTGGCAACAATCAACAACAGATTGCGGATTTGAGCGCAATAACTGCGCTAAAGTGTCACTGCTTAGTCCATCAAATACCGGGGTATCGGCCAGTTCCCAGTCAAGCATAACACTGGCAAGACTGAGCAGCAGTTGTTCACTTGAAGCATCAGCTAAATCAAAACAAGCGTAAGAGACTGCCTTCAGACCATTGTAGCCCTGTTGGGCCATCAAATTGGGCATGATGCCTGCGTTAACTAAAGATGATTTACCGCTACCACTAGGCCCCAGTACCAGACAAAACCCGCGCCCAAACTGGATCTGCTGCGCTATACGGTCTAGCAAGGTCGTTACCTGATCGCTACGACCAAAAAATACGGCTGCATGCTCAGGACCATAAGCTTGTAGCCCTGGAAAAGGCGAACCAGCATGCCAGCTCTGCTCGCTGACGGCTTGTTCTGTGCCAATGGGAAACGTGACTTTGGCTAAAGTACGATAACCGCGCTTACGGATGGTTTCGATATAACTGGGATTGGTGGCGTTATCGCCAAAGGCACGGCGTAGTTGGTTGATGATCTTATGTAGGGGATTGTCGCCCACCTCAGATGCGGGCCAACACTGACTAACAATCTCATCGCTACTGAGCACTTCACCATCGTGACGACACAGAAGCTGCAGCACATCCATCGCCTTAGGCTCGAGCTGCTTAAGGATATCGCCACGCCGCAATGAATTAGCCGATGGCGTTATCTGCCATTCACCAAAAAAGAAATAAGTTTCATCCATTGAATGTTTGCCTAGCCAACATTACCCCTTAAACCGCCACGATTGGCTGCGTCATTAAGCACCACTGTGACCTTATGTTCGCGTGTGGCGCAAGTCAATGATGAGTATCATTATCATACTAAATCATGCTAGCTTAACTGATTCAATACGTGGTTGCAGTATTGCTAATGCATATATTTAATAAAAACATGGAAGTAGGTCTATAATTCCACGAGTAACTGATTGTTACCGTCTCACAAGGATTGAGGAGAGATATGAGCCTGACCAACAATGAAAAACAACTGATCAAACAGTCTTACACCCAGATCACGTCAGCGACCAGCAACTTTGCGGCCATCTTCTATGATTGCCTGTTCGAGCTAGCCCCCTTGATTCGCCCTATGTTCGTCAATGAACGTAATGTGTTTGAGCAGCACTTTAATGAAATTATTGCCACTGCAGTGGATAAAGTTAATGATTTTGAAACAATAGAAGAATCTTTATTGCAACTTGGTAGAATACACCGAAATTTTGGGGTCAATATCGGCCAGTTTAAAGTGGTAAAAAATGCCTTGCTGTTGTCAATCCAATATACACTTAAGCAGCAGTGTAACGAGGAGATAGAGCAAGCTTGGTCCCACTATTACGACTGTATTGCCGCTGTGATGATCCGTGGTTTAGAAACCGAATAACGAAAGCGGTAATCGACTAACGCTTTAACCACACCTCAAGCTCTTTCAGCTCACCATTCTCAATACGCTTGGTATGCCACGCTATTTGACCATTTTCGAGCACTTCTAACTGATACTCAAAGGTAAATGATGCTGATGCGTCGAATGAGTTAAGCGTTGGGTATTCAGTATATGTCGTGCCATCATAGACAAGGCGACCACTTGCCGCAGCCCACAAGGTGGGCGCGGCAGCTTCACTTTGCTGCATAGTCGTAAAGCTAAAATACTCCCCTGCAATCACTTTAATCGCAGTTAACCCGCGGCTTTGGTAATCCACCCACTGTTGATTTTCATCTAAATATTGACCCGACTGAAGCGACCATGCCCCATCAAGCGTCTCAACACGCCCGTGTGCTATAGCACTAGACACTGTCAGTACTGTCAGGAGTAAAATTGATGAGTAGTAAAAACGCATAGTCGTTCTCCGTAACCTTGCTCTCAACAAGACGCAGCCCCTAATATAGGGCTTAGTGAGCGGCAAGCCAATGGGCTAGCGCTTGCATCCCTTCATCAATTGACACTATGGGTTGATAACCTAAATCCTGTTTTGCCGCCGAAATATCGAAATAGTGACAGGTTGAAAGCTGTTTAGCGACAAAGCGCGTCATAATGGGTTCATTCGACTTACCCAATAGTCGATAGACATGCTCAAGCAGTGCGCCTACACCATAGGCAAGATTTGACGACACTCTTTTACTCACAGGGGGCAGCGACGCACAGGCCAAGATTTTGTTAAGCATTTCAGCCATAGTGATTGGTTGGTCGTTACTCAAAAAATAACACTTACCTGCCGCCAAGCTGTTCTCTTGTAACAAAGACAGCGCCGCTAAAATATGGGCGTAGGCGGCATTACCGACATAAATGGTATCGACTAACTTATCTTCACTGCCGACGAGCTTTAAACGTTTCGCTTTAGCACGCTCAATCACTCTGGGTACCAGATGCGGGTCTTCAGGCCCCCAAATAAGATGTGGGCGCAAAGAAACCGTTTTCAGCCTGGCCTCATTGGCTAAGGTGTTACCATTAGCGGCTACCACCATCTGCTCTGCTATCGCTTTGGATTCACCATAATAGTTCAGATAATGAGAGGCATAAGGAGCACTTTCATCAATGCCCGCTTCGTCTTCACCAGCAAAGGTGACACTTGGGGTACTGGTATACACCAACGAAGTAATGTTATGGGCTTTACAGCCATCAATAATGTGACGACAGCCGTCAACATTGGGCAAATAATAACTGGCTTTACTGCCCCAAACACCGGCTTTGGAGGCTACATGAAACACCAGATCGCAGCCTGTCATCGCCGCCTTCACTGCACTTGCATCGGCAATATCGCCGGATACCATATCAACACCCATCGCCCTAAGTTGAGGATAATCTCCCCGAGCAAAGCCCGTTACGGCAATACCCGCAGCGACCAGACGTTGGCAGATAGCTTTACCCAAAAACCCGCCTGCACCGGTCACAAACACTCTCGATACCTGGCTTGCCAAGGTGGCCAGAGCTTGACGTTCTAAAGGGTGAAATTGCAATAATGCATCATCTAGATTATCCGATAGCGGTGACACTGTTGGCGATGTCGTTGTCATTATCTTAAACTCCTATTCTTTATGGGTTTTCTGTGCCCATACAGCGAGCTTTTCTCTAAAAATCTTAGCGTTATGGCGAATATCTACCGGAAAATCCGGATGAATAAGAAAACGACTAATCCCCTGCGTTTGAGGGTAACGCTCGGCCAGTGCCGTTAATTCGGCGTATAGTTTGGCGCTTTCATTGCAGTTCACTCCCTGTTTAAGCTCAATACACACCAGCGGAGTGGGCAGACCTTTAACGGTTATTCCCACGAGTGCAGATCGCTTAATAATGGGATGGGTGTTAAATATCCGCTCGCAAGGTATAGAGAAGTATCGCTGCTTCCGAGTGTTTATTTGAGCATCAACACGATGCGCCTTACGGCCACACATCCATAAACGGCCCTGCGGATCGAGATAACCTAAGTCGCCCATACGGTGATAAATATCCCCCCCCTTACCCGGCACTTTAGCCTGCTTGGTTGCCCCGTCTCTATGGTAATAACTGCGGCTGACCATTGGCCCTTTAACGACAATCTCGCCAATTTCGCCCTCAGGGAGCCTTAGCGCATCATCCCACTCGGTGATCACCTGCTCAGTAATAGCGATCACCGCAATATCAACACCATCGATGGCGCGCCCAACACAGATCCCACCACCGTTGTCGGTCACGGCCGTGGTACTGAACAGCTCTTCACTCGCTATTTTACTCAAAGGTAGAGATTCAGTGGCACCGTAGGAGTTAAGTACATCAACCCCATCGGCCAACATTCGGCTAAAGCGCTGAATCGATGGAATGGTTGCAGGTGCTCCTGCCGAGATAACCCGCTGTAAGCTGGGCAACGAGTGCACACTATTGGCCATAGTGCCTGCTTGACCTAACCGCTCGATCAATGCAGGGTTAACAAACATATTGGTGCACTGGTACTTCTCAACCGCCGCAAAGATGTGATCGGGGTTAGCGGTAATAGGCTTACTGGCATCCATATCTGGTACGATTGATGCCATGCCTAATGCTGGACCAAAGAGTGAAAACAGCGGAAAAGTAGCGAGATCACGTTCGCCATCTTTTATCTGATAATCATGGCGTAATGCTTGGATCTGCGCTTCAAACATGCGGTGGGAATACACCGCACCTTTAGGTGTGCCGGTGCTACCGCTGGTAAACAAAATCGCGCACATCTCATCCGGGTCTAACTCCGCCATATCATAGGTTGCGTGCGCAGTATGTTGAGCCACTAACTCAGTGAGATTTACACCGCCCCAAAAAGCATTGCCATTCACTGTCAGTAACTTTTTAACCGACGCCTTGCCCCAGCCAAATAAACGTCTTGCAAGATGGGCCTTAGGAATACCAATAAAGGCATCTGGCGCCGCTTCTTCGAAACACTGTTTAAGGTTGTTAACGCCCATACCTGGGTCAACTAGGATAGGAATGATTCCCGCTTTGAATAGCGCAAAAGTGAGTGCAAAAAACTCAATACTGGGTGTAACCATCAACACGGCTTTCATACCACCATGGATACCATATCCATTGAGCGCTTGAGCCAATACATCACTTTGCCTATCCAGCTCGGCGAAGGAGAGTTCTTGATAAGTCAGTTTTTTTTGTAACAGCGGCAGCCCTTTGGCCTGCTGCACTGCAACAGCCAGCTTGTCAGGACTATTGAGCGCAGCAGATTTAAGGTGGCGACAAAGATTGGCGCCCTTGATGTGATAATCAGACATGGAGCGTCAACCTCGCCATTATGTTATTGGGTCATGAATTGTTTAATATGACTGACCACTTCCTCGCTGGCATCCTCAAGAATATAGTGTCCACAATCTGCAAACTCATGCACTTGTGCCTGCGGAAAACGTAACTTCCACTCATCAAGAAAATGTTTATCAAACACAAAATCTTGTAATCCCCAGCAGATCATCATAGGCACGTTTTTAAACTGTGCCAAACTGTCGGCGATATCCGATACCAGTTGATAATTTCTGTCTCCCGGTTTAAGCGGGATATCCTGTACAAATCGCAGCGTTGAGATGCGATTAGCCCACGAGTTAAAAGGTGCGACATAAGCTTTACGCACTTCAGCAGGCATAGGCTGACGTTTGACGCCAACATAGGATGCAATGGATGAGAACGCGTTGAAGCCTCTTACCAACGCTGTCCCTAACAAGGTATTGCGACAGATAGACAATGCCCATGGAAACGGCTTACTTTGAGGAAGATGAAATGCCCCCGTGTTGAGGATCACTAATTTTTTAATCCGCTCAGGATGACGCGCCGCAAACCCCATACCTATCATACCGCCCCAATCATGAACGATTAAGGTGATGTTTTGCTTAACATCTAAGTGATCCAGTAAGGCTTCAAGATCGTCAATACGGTTTTTTAAGGTGTAGTCATAACCGCTATCATCGGGTTTATCCGATAACCCACAACCAATATGGTCAGGCACGATACACTGGTGGGTCGCACTTAATGCCGCCACCACATTACGATAATAGAAAGACCAACTTGGGTTGCCATGTACCATGACAACAGGCTCACCCTCACCTTCGTTCACATATTGCAGTTTGTGACCATTTCTATCGAAAAAATGACGCGTACAGGGAAATAGCGTATCCAGCATGACCTTTCCTATTTACATTATTATGCTCAATGAGCGCCGTTAATGCGCTCACTGAGGGGAAAATCCGTTCGAGATTAACAAGGGTGGTGAATTACCACTTAAGTCCTAACATCATGCAGTTCAAACCACTGCCAATACCGAGAAAGCTGACCTGATCGCCCTTACGCAGAAAGCCTTGATCATGGGCCATAGCGGCTGTTACAGGCAGTGAAACCGTGCCCATATTGCCTAGCAACTGATAAGTAGGAAACTCTTTCTCTTGCGGGATATTAAGCGCGTTTAACACTTGTTTACGATTCGATGCGCCCACTTGGTGACAGATCACTTTGTCGACCTGCTCCACCAACCAATTACGTTGGGTTAAAAAGTGGCTCCAAGTATGACGAGCAAGCTCAACGCCTTCTTTAAGCAGTGCCACGCCATCGGTGCGCATAAACTCGCGATAGAGTTGAGGACCCGCTTCTTGCAGACCCCACTGGCACAAATTATGATGTTGTGGCGCAGAAAGGTGACTGGCTCCCAGCAGTTGATGCTGACGCTCACCCTTCAAGGGTAAACTACCATCAGTCAATAACACGGCCACCGCACCAGAACCGCCTGTCAGCGTCGCTAGGGATTGCGCGTAATTTTGCATGGTGGGTTCGGCAAGCATGTTGTCGATAGTGATATCAACGATATGGCGTGCTGATTCACAAGAGACCACAAGACCAGCCTTAATTTGGCCAAGCTCAATACGATTGGCAATATCTAATATACCCGATAACACACCTAGGCAGGCGTTACTGATATCATAGATAGCGGTATCCTTAGATACCCCAAGCTCTGCAGCAATGCGGCAAGCCGTTGCTGGCTCATGTTGATCTCGACAAACACCGGTATACACCACTGCACCAAGATCACTCACTTGTATACCCGTCTCTTCTATCGACTTATGTGCGGCCGCCAAGGCGCCATCGGATAGACGGTGTCCTTTTGGCCACCAGCGACGCTCGTGGATACCCGTCAATGCAGCTAGTTGCCCCATAGGGATCCTAAACTTTTGATACAAAGGGGCTAATCGGGATTCTAACTCTGAAGTGGAAACCACTTCAGGTGCCAGCTCATAGGCCAGACTATTTATAAAAACGCGAGAATATTTCATGAAACCGTTTTATTTCGCTCAATTAGTCAGCACCGAACGCGCCGACAATTATTATTATTCACTGTTAACCCGACATTTGAGCAAGAAACCGCTCATGATTCAATAGAAAACCTCGATATGACGGCTTTTTTCGACATAAAGCCACAAAACAGTATCTAATCCTTAAGCTGTTTACCCTTAGGTTACCTTGCAAACTAAGTTTTAATGCTTTCTAAACAGTTTGTTACTTACTCAACCGCACCATTTCGTTCACTATTTAAACAAGTGGCCGAGATCAACGTATTTCTGGGGCTGATATGCGGTGCGCAAAACTCACTGAGACTCACTTGATAGCCCGACTCCTGCATAAAGCAACATCTATCGAGGATCAACCAGCGCTCCAAGTGCGCTCGAAATAAGTGTGCGACTAGATCGATACGGCGGGTTAATCGCTGCCGAGTCAATCCTAACGTCTGATAGTGACTTGCAGACCAAGTTGGTGGCAATACAAGCTGCTTTTGCGCCGCAGCCCATTGACAAAACTGCTCAAAAGAGCCACTGAGTTGACTCTGTTTAACCGCCGGTATCGGCAAATAGCAGCCTGATTGGGTCACATCGCGCTGCAATGCATCGAAACCCAGTCGCCAAGCCACCTCTTGCAATCGCAGGCTGCGCGCTTTGTCATTAGCAATAGTGCTGTGTTGCAATGGCAGTTGTAGGTCGTGCTTACTGAGAGTCAGCTGACTAGCCTTAGCTTGCTGCGACAGCGGCTGATAGGTCTTTGCGCGTATGAGATGGTAACAACATGGGGAGATCACCACACTTTTTGTCCCCACGTTTGCCGCATGTTGCAGCAGCGCCACATGCAGATCACCGCAGGCATGCAAGGCCACTGCTTGTTGGTCGACTTTGAGTAGGGCACCACCTTGCGGCGAAAATGCATCGGCGCAGACAAACCGTTGTGGGAGCTGCCATTGCTTGGCAAACGCCGCGCCCTTATCACACAAGGTTTGCTGCCACTCAATGCTGGTGACCGCTCTATGTTGCGCTTTAGCGATTAAGCGCCCTAGATGGCCCTTACCCGCACACCACTCTAGCACCTCGGTATTGCTATGCTTTAACCCATTGCAAAATGACACAATCTGTTGCCATTTACGCCCTTTAATATGGGCACTAAAATGGGGCTGTTCAGCTGCAGATAAGCCTGGCACTAGCAGCTCATCAATATCATGTTGTTGAGGCTTTTTTGCTGTCAGCATATCGAGCGGCCAACACTGTCTAGTCGCAGTTAAATCGCGCTGAAGAGCTGGCAGTAAGTGAACCATTAACTGCTGTGGGTCGGCATCAATATCGTCAAGCAAATCATCTTCAATCGCCCAAACCTGTTTAGCTAACTCGGGGAACGCCACTCGCCAAGGCAGATCGATACACTCAAATGCTTTAACCTGCCACAATGCGCGACTCGCCATCAGTAAGCCATCGATTCGTTGAAATTGTTCACTATAAGACACTGCTTTACCCCAAAAAAATAAGGCGCTAAAAAGCGCCCTACTAGTTTAAACGTATTCACCCCATCAAGGCTAACTCATCACAGCCTTATTAGCCTGCTTTAACGCCATTCGTTTACCTAACCAAACCCCGAGTCCCAACGGCGCAAAAAACACCAGGGTGAGAAACAACACAAAATACAAAATCAAACTTTTTAGCGTCTTAGTTAGCTCCTGAAATACCACTTCAACGGTATTTTTAGATATTTCATCTAAATTAGCGGCCGCGGCAACACGTTCGCGCGCCACCATATCTTCAAGGGCTAGACGTTCATTTTTAACCATCACTTCCAACGCTTGACGTTCAATAGATAACTGGGCCAACTTATCGTCAGTCGATTCACTTAACTGCGTCAGCAACGGGCTCAACTCTTGACGTAAATCAACCGCCAGTGTTGCCATTAGCTCTGGGCTTTCTGCCATAAGCTGTTGAAAGCGTGCGGAGGTATCACTGATGCTCGAAAGTGTTTTTTGGATCTCATCGGCATTAATATTTGAGTGCAGCGCATAGAGTTCAGCTTTCCAGCCGAGTATTTTAGGCATCTGCTCTGCAATCATTGCCATGCGATCGGAAATATCACTCATCACCTCAGGCACGGTGCCGAATGTTGTGACCGCTTCAAACTCATTAATGTTTCTAAACGCCAACCAATCGTTGAATGCCGAACGTCGAGAAAAACTGATATCAGTCAGTGGGTTTTCAGTCACATGCTGCTGGATAAAAGCTTGATATTTTTTGAATTCCTCTGGGGTAACAAATCCCTGAATCGTGCGTTCGAAGTTATGCAGCAATCTTTGACTCGCGTCGATAGCAATGGATTGCTGCAGGCCAAAAAGCGCCTTACCTGCGCCTGTACTGAAATACTCTGTCATCTGCGCATTAAGCACCCAAGTATCCACCATTGCAGCCACTGGTGATGCTTGAAAAATCGTGCGCTGCAATGCTTGTTCACTGTTAATTTTCCACATCAAAGTGTTGGACTTAAGTGAGATAGCCGCAGACGACATAGGCACTTGCTCTGCCCCTGTCGTCAACTGTGCAATCTGATCGGCACTGCGCTCAACTTCGCTATAAAATGTTTGACTAAAATCTCGGCTAAATACGCGCATATTTAACTGCGCCTTAGGCAGTGGCTCAATGCCACTCTCTAATTTAACCTCAAGCAGTGAGCAGCCAGATAACGCAGCTAACATCATTAACGTTAACACCAGCTTTCGATTCAACCCCATAACATCACCTCAAATTTATTCACAATCCATTGAAATAAATAAATAAAATACTATTTGCATTTTAGCAACTGTCGGCAAAAAATTCTATCACGCAAAGGAGTGAACCTGTGTTTAACACAGTATTGAATCAAACAGGGGGCTAACGTAAAATGCCGTTTCACCTTTGAAAGAGTATCACAAAAGATGCAATCCCCCTGTGTAGCGCGCTGCGGCCTTAATGATGATGACATCTGTATGGGTTGTTTTAGATTAATCGATGAGATCGTTGGCTGGAGCCAAGCCAGTGAACTGGAACAACAGCAAATTTGTGACAACGCTATACAGCGCAAAGCGGTTGTGGCGAAGAGCGAAAATAGCCAGATCATCAGCCGAGCAAAATGGTTAGCCGCTGAAAAGCGCCTAAACGGCGCTAACAGCTAAACGACTACTTTTTATTCATCATCCCTTTTAAGTCAGCAAAAGGGTTATAAGTGGCCGCCTCCACTTTGGTTTCTGTCGTCGCACCATACTGAATAAGCTCTTCATATTTTGCATGCTCATTATCATGACAGTAGAGACAAAGTAGCTCCCAATTTGTACCATCTGAGGGATTGTTG
This sequence comes from Shewanella colwelliana, assembly GCF_001735525.1. Taxonomy (NCBI): domain Bacteria; kingdom Pseudomonadati; phylum Pseudomonadota; class Gammaproteobacteria; order Alteromonadales; family Shewanellaceae; genus Shewanella; species Shewanella colwelliana. The sequence continues at coordinate 76,380 of NZ_MCBT01000048.1, read as the reverse complement.
TCGTGATTATGATCCCGATGATGTACCGTCAGCTCACGTAAATTAGAGTGCGTAAACTCTCTGGTGCAGCGCCCGCACACCCAGGGGTATAGCTTTAATGCTTGTTCACGATAACCCGTTTCCCGCTTAGCTTTATACTCACGAGCCTCTGCAAGCACTCTATCTAACTTACTCTGACCTTGATTTACAGACATACATAATTTCTCTAAAAACATCATCAATGCCCGCAAGCATAATAACAGTTGCTTGGCAGCGCAAACAAAAACGCCCAATCTCAGCGACGGGGCGTTTTTTAACAGTGAAATACCTAACTTTCGGACCTTAAATACTCTGAACTCGACAAGTGCAGGTAATGAAGATAACGCTCATATTGAGTCACGACGTCAGCTAGCAATTGCTCTTCGGTGTACCCCATTACATCATAATGTTGTCCACCATGCTCAAGAAACACCTCTACCCGAAAATAATTGGTGTCTCCCGTTTCTATTTCAGCTTCAATAGGATTTGGAATAGTATAAGCACGTACCCGCAGACCATAGACAAAGTCATGCTGCTCATCTTCATTAATAATTAAGCGAACCCGGTCTTCAATATCAAGCACTTGGGCGCGGATATTTTTTTCCACGAAGCGCTTTTCCGCTTTAGCTAAGGCGGGCCCTGCGACCGCTTCTAAATACTGTTGTGCTTGTTCATGGCTGGGGTGTGATAGCAATACATCAATGCGTTCCTCCCAACTCACATTCGTTTTTGCATATTGGACGCTGGTGTTGTGGGATTGAACACTGTTCACTTTTAACCAGTCATCCTGTAATGCTTTAAACAAACCAAAACACATCAACATCATCACCAATAAAAAGGGCATCGCACTCGCGATAGCGACCGTTTGGAGCGCCTGTAAGCCACCCGCAATTAACAACACCGACGCCACGAGCCCTTGCAACAACGCCCAAAAAATACGCTGCCATACCGGCGCATTGGCATCACCACCAGAGGTGAGGTTATCAATCACTAATGAGCCTGAATCCGATGAGGTGACAAAAAAGGTCACCACTAAACATAGGGCAATCGTCGACAAAAGTGTCGATGCTGGCATATGTTCAAAAAACTTAAACAGGGCTACTGACACGTCAGATGACACCGCATCGGCCAAATAGGCCGCACCATGGTTCATGATTGCGTCGATTGCCGTATTACCAAATACTGTCATCCATAAAAAGGTAAATGCCGAGGGAACAAATAACACCCCAATCAGAAACTCGCGAATAGTACGGCCACGAGACACCCGAGCAATAAACGTTCCGACAAATGGTGACCATGAGATCCACCACCCCCAATAAAGTAGTGTCCAGCCACCAATCCAGTCATTTTTCTGCTCGTAGGCGTACAAATTAAAGGTCTTACCGACAATGTCACTTAAATAGGCCCCGGTGTTCTGCACGAATGCCTGCAGCAATGCGACGGTGGGACCGAAAGCCAATACAAAGACTAACAACAGCACCGCCAGCCCAAGGTTTAATTCACTTAATCGCTTAACACCTTTATCAAGGCCTGAGAATACAGATACCGTTGCTATTAACGTGATGCAAATAATCAACACCACCTGAACGCTAGTCGAGATAGGTAACCCCAATAGATAATGCAAGCCTGAGTTAACCTGAAGCACCCCAAAGCCTAATGACGTTGCCACACCAAACATAGTGCCTAATACGGCAAACGTATCAACAATGTGACCGATTGGCCCATAAATACGATCGCCAATCAGCGGAAATAATGCACTTCGAGGAAGTAAGGGTAATTTATGGCGATAAGAGAAATACGCCAAGCTTAAGGCTACGACAGCATAGATCGCCCAAGCGTGTATGCCCCAGTGGAAGAAAGTGATCTTCATTGCGTCTTTTGCTGCCTGAATAGTTTCAGGTGTTGCATCAGGCGGGGCCAAGAAGTGCATGACAGGCTCTGCGACGCCGAAAAACATTAAGCCTATACCCATGCCGGCAGAGAACAGCATGGCAATCCAGCTTTTGTAACTGTAATCGGGCTCAGCATGGTCAGGACCCAATTTGATATCACCAAATCGGCTAATCATCACAAAAATGATAAATATTAGAAATATTGCAACACCTAAGATATATAGCCAGCCAGTCTTCACCTCTAGCCATAGTTGAACGGACTTAAATATAACTTGTGCTTGCGTTGGCCACACAGCCCCAACAAACACCATACAAAAAATAAGAAATACCGATGAATAGAAAACCGGTGGATTGATACTCGATTTTATCGCCATAACGCCTCGCATAACGAAAACAGGCCTAGTCCACGATTAGACTAGGCCCAACTTGACGCTCTTCACTCTCCACACTCAATTGTTGAGGTGGGATAATTTAGTTATTAACTATGTGAGCGTCGCGGCGGATTTTATAATGACTTTTCGCAAGGAACTGTGACAAAACAACAAATTATATAAAATTATCTTTACCTGAAATATCATCAAGTACGACCAGAATCTCCAGAGCGTAAACCTAAAAAAGCAGCACAAAGTGCTGCTTTTAATGCTTGCTCAATAGTGAACAGCTTAGATCTTTTTCATCTCTTCATAAGAGGTATGACGTACATCTTTACCCTTAACGTAATAGATGATGTATTCACAGATGTTCTGACATCTATCGCCCACACGTTCGACCGCACGCGCCGCCCACAGCACATCTAATACCTCAGGGATAGAGCGAGGATCTTCCATCATATAGGTCATCAACTGACGAATGATCCCCTCATACTCACTATCGAGTTTCGCATCCTCTTTATGCAGTTCCATCGCCACTTCGGCATCCATACGCGCCAAGGCATCCAGTGTAGCGTGCAAGGTACGAGTCGCATGGCGACCCATATTTTCGATACTCACTAGCAGCGGCTGCTGGTTTTTCAAGCGCTTATCAAGAGCCGCGTTGGCAATTTTAACGCAGGCATCACCGATACGTTCTAAATCGGCAATGGTTTTCGAGATAGCAATGATCAAACGTAAATCACTTGCCGCAGGCTGACGTTTAGCAATGATGCGTGTGCACTCTTCATCAATAGCCACTTCCATACCGTTAACTGTATGGTCGCCATCAATGACCTTTTGCGCCAAATCGGCATCCAGCTTGCCCAGAGCGTCGAGAGACTGCTCTAACTGACGTTCAACCAAACCACCCATCGCCAACACGCGGTTACGAATATCATCCAACTCAGCATTGAACTGACCAGAGATATGCTTATTTAAATTCATGTTTTCCATTAAAAATTAACCTTATCAATTCAAATGTAGTGTCGGGTGATTAGCCATAACGACCAGTAATGTAATCTTCAGTTTTACGCTTTTTAGGCGTGGTGAAGATGGTATTGGTGTCTGCGTATTCGACCAGTTCGCCCATATACATGAATGCAGTTTGGTCTGACACACGTGCAGCTTGTTGCATGTTATGAGTCACGATCACTACGGTATACTTTGACTTTAGCTCAGTGATCAGCTCTTCAATCGTCAGTGTAGAGATAGGATCTAGCGCTGATGTTGGCTCATCGAGCAACAAGACTTCCGGCTCAATCGCTATCGCCCGTGCTATCACTAAACGCTGCTGCTGACCACCAGAGAGGCCAAATGCATTGTCGTGCAAACGATCTTTCACTTCATCCCAAATCGCAGCGCCACGTAATGAACGTTCGGCGGCATCGTCTAATTCACGGCGATTGTTGATCCCCTGTAGACGCAAACCATAAACCACATTCTCATAAATAGACTTAGGAAAAGGATTAGGACGCTGAAATACCATACCAACATTGCGGCGCAGTGATGCGACATCAACCTTCTTGTCATAGATGTTTTGCCCATGGAGCAGAATTTCACCACCAATGTTGCAATTATCCACTAAGTCATTCATACGGTTAATGCAACGCAGTAAGGTAGACTTACCACAGCCACTTGGGCCAATAAAAGCAGTCACCTTCTTCTGAGGTATCTTCATCGACACGTCGAACAGTGCCTGTTTATCGCCATACTTAAGATCCAGATTACGGATCTCTAACGCCGTTTGCTCAGGGCTTAAGTTGTCTAAATCTAAAGTCTCTGTTTTCATTACCGACTTATCTATCGAAATCATAACGTTTCCTAATCACTTCAGGATATCTGTTTATTAACGCCTGAGCCATGCTCAGGCGTATTAAATATAGGGTTAATGTTCTAACGAGCGATACTTCTCACGCAGGTGGTTACGAACAGCAATGGCCGTTAAATTTAAACTGACAATCACTGACACCAATAAGAATGAGGTGGCATACACCAGCGGACGAGCCGCTTCTACGTTCGGGCTTTGAAAGCCAACATCATAGATATGGAAACCTAAGTGCATAAACTTACGTTCCAAATGTACAAATGGGAAATTCATATCAATAGGCAGTGTCGGGGCAAGTTTTACCACACCGACCAACATTAACGGGGCGACTTCACCTGCCGCACGGGCAACCGCTAAAATGAGGCCGGTCATAATGGCAGGGCTTGCCATAGGCAAAATGATTCGCCATAACGTCTCAGCCTTCGTTGCCCCCAACGCTAAACTGCCTTGACGCACAGAGCTTGGAATACGGCTTAATCCCTCCTCAGTAGAGACTATCACTACTGGCAAGGTTAAGATGGCTAAAGTTAACGCCGACCAGATAACCCCTGGCGAGCCAAATGTTGGTGTTGGCAAGGCTTCTGGGTAAAACAACTGATCGAGTGAGCCACCGAGCATATATACAAAGAAGCCAAGGCCAAATACACCGTAAACAATTGATGGCACACCCGCTAAGTTAATCACCGCAATGCGGATCATTTTAGTGACAGGACCTTTTTTGGCATACTCATGCAGATAAATGGCGGCAATCACCCCAAATGGCGTCACGATAACGGCCATCAACATCACCATAAAGACGGTACCGAATATCGCAGGGAACACCCCGCCTTCGGTATTCGCTTCACGAGGATCGGCACTAACAAAATTGCCGATGCCTGCGAACCAGTGGCCCACCTTGCCTAAAATGCCAAGATGATTTGAATAGGTCACATCAAGAATACTGTCGAGTCTTAAGGTCACCTCTTCACCGCGCATATCTCGAATGATCACCGAGTCACGAGCCGCTTCTTGGCGCAGGGCAAAGAATTCATCTTCTAGCAGCTGGTAATCGGCTTGCAGCTTGTCGCGTTCTGCTTGCAGCGAAAGTTTTCGACTGTCAGTTAAGGCATTATCTAACTCGTAGCGACGCTCTTTAAGGCGCAAATTTTCAAGCTGATAATTGATGGCACCAATCTCACGTTTTTGCAGTTCAACGGCACGATCATTTAGTTCAACCGCGCGCTCGATATGTTCCTCAAACGACGCCTCTACATCATCTAATGCTAAACGCTTACCATCTTCGATAATCGCCAATGGATAACCATAGAAATCGCCGTTTTTAGTTCGCTCCATCTTAGCCACATCCTCAGGCTTAGAGCGAGAAACGATATCAGTGGCTAATACCCAGCGAAAATCTAAACCAACAAACTCACGGTTACCCGTTTTAATCAGGTAACGGGTGACCATCTCGCCAGGGTCTTGTTTAAACTTGTGACCTGCAGAGATAAGTCGCTCTGTCGGCACCTCTTCTCGATCATAAATCTCACCTATGATGGTTGATGAGACGCCTTGTTGGTCCACCAGCTCCCACTGGTAGATCTCGGCTGGCCAAAAGTAACTTAAACCGCGCCACGCAATTAACAGCAGCAGACCCAATACGGCAATCAAACTAATACTGACAGCACCGCCTGTCATCCAGATCCAGGGGGAACCCGATTTAAACCAATTACCCATTACATAAGCCTCTTAAGGTCACAGGCGAAATACTTGAAATTGTTATCATACTGGCCTCCATTACAGTGAGCTGTAGCGTTCACGTAGACGCTGTCGTACCACTTCAGCAATGGTGTTAAAGAAGAAGGTAAAGATAAACAGTACAAATGCTGCTAGGAAAAGCACCCGATAGTGTGAACTACCAATCGCCGATTCAGGCATTTCTACTGCGATATTCGCCGCAAGTGTCCGCATCCCTTCAAACACACTCCACTCCATAATGGCGGTATTACCGGTTGCCATCAGCACAATCATGGTTTCACCCACCGCACGACCTAACCCCATCATTACTGCAGAGAAAATACCAGGACTCGCAGTGAGTAACACCACCCTTGTCAGGGTTTGCCAATCCGTCGCCCCTAAGGCCAAACTACCATTGGATAAGTGACGCGGTACGGAGAACACAGCATCTTCGGCAATCGAGAAAATAGTTGGAATGACCGCAAAGCCCATAGCGATACCAACCACTAGCGCATTTCGTTGGTCGAACGTGATGCCCAATTCATTGGTAATGAACATGCGTGAATCACCACCGAATAAGGCCAGTTCCAATGTCGGACTGATATAGAAAGAGAACCAGCCAACAAAGATAATAACAGGCAGTAACATCAACTCCTGGTAAACCTCTGGTAAACGCTGTTTCCAACGACCAGGTAGCTTATGCCACGCAAATGCAGACGTTAAGATACTTATTGGCAGCATAAACAGCAGCACGAGAATCCCGGGCAGGTTGTCTTCAATAAGCGGAGCTAACCAAAGACCCGCCAAGAAACCCAAGATGACGGTGGGTAAGGCTTCCATGATCTCAATAGTAGGTTTGACGACGGCGCGCACTTTGGGAGACATAAAATAGGCGGTATAGATAGCCCCGGCAATCGCCAAAGGTGTCGCAAACAACATCGCATAAAGCGCCGCCTTCATGGTGCCAAATGCTAATGGCATTAAGCTCAGCTTGGCTTCAAAATCATCAGAACCTGACGTGGACTGCCATACATATTGCGGCTCTGGGTACCCTTCGTACCATACCTTGCTCCACATGGCACTCCACGAAACCTCCGGATGACTGTTCTCAACCGAAAGCAGGTGTAAACGTCCCCCCGCCTCTACTACTAAAGCATTTGAGCGAGGGCTAAATCCCATCTGCTGTGGTGCTTTGATATCAAACGTTTCAGTAAACAACTTGCGTTGGCTAGTGGTGTAGAGCAAGTTTAACTCGCCACTTTCACTTATGGTTGCAAAGCTCTTACGATAAAACTCACTGGCAATACTTTTTACGCCAGCAGAGTTTTTAAAGTCCCTAATGGCTTGATATTGACGACCTGTATCACCATTGACTTGAAAGTACTGTACAACAACGCCATTGTCATAACTGACTAGGATTGAACTCGCTCCGGCCAGCAATGCCACATCACTTACTCGGGTCTTGGCACGATCTAACTCAATCACTTGCGCCAAGGTTACTGCGTCAGCATCACGAATATCGTAAACAAAGAGACGATCCCCTGCGCGAAGCAATAGCTGACGTTGGTCGGGAGTCATCAATTGTTGATTGACCTGTTGCGGCGCATCGTCAATCACACTTGAGGTTGCCACCCACTCAACCTCTTCTGTCATCATGTTCTCTTCACCTTCATGACGCGTAAGATGCCAGCGCTTATTATCGTCTTGATACGCAAAGCTCATCATGTCAGAACTCGAAGAGAAGGCGAGTTGGTTTAAACTATGGCCTGAACCGTCAACACTCAGAGGTGTCACGCCCAGTGGATACCTAAGACTTGGCGTGATCACCCGCTTATTATCTGGGTAAGTAACAGAGAAATTGATACCAGCTATCACCACTTGGCCATTCGATAGGCCAAATGCAAATCGTTGCTCACTAGGCATTGATGTAGCGCTGCTAACCACTTGGGCATTGGCAGGCAGTTCAACTTCTGCTTCCATCAATAGCTGAGCAGTCGCCGATTGATAAAAAGCCACTTTGCCATTTTCGGCTACACGATAAATAATCTCATTTTGCTCATCACTTCCCACCATTAACGCGGCGACATCGTTATTTTGTAACTCGACGCTCATTATCGGCTGGACATCTGCACCATCAAAAATAGGCTTAACTACATAGAGCAGATAGAAAAAGATCAACAACAATGCGACAAAAACCATAGTGCCGCCCAACGTGACACCGGCTTGAGTCAACTTATCTTTAAATGCTCTGCGACTTGAGCCTTTCCCCATCAACAACTGTGATGCAGCAGAACCAGGTTGGGTTACCTGAGTTTCCATTAAAAACCTCGTTAATTATTGTTCAGTAGAGTTTTTCACTGGGATTGTCGTTTCGGCTATGTTAACTATAGTGAAACAAAACACCCCTTTATCTGACCTTTGGGATTATATGACGCAAAGATGACACTATTGTTACAACGCATAAATGTCATCGATATTAAACAACTTATGGAGCTTTAGCGAAATGTTAAGATATTTAGTGACACTGCAAGTCGCCGATAAATCAGGATTAGTGGAACAGATAGCCCATGTTATCAGTCGCCATGGCGGGAATTGGTTAGACTCAGAGCTACGTCATATCGATGGTCTCTTCGCTGCCATACTACTACTCGAAGTCCCCGCTGCGAATTGGGAAACCCTGTTAGAAAATTTGGAGTGTATAGAGGGGTTAACGCTTACCTATGCTAAGACGACCAAAGCGATTGCCCCACAGACCTACCAAAACTACTCATTGGTGGCCTATGACAGGCCCGGGTTAGTTCACCAAATATCAAATAAGATTAGTGACTTAGGTATCAATATCGAACGACTATCGACCTGCTATGAGAGCGCAAGTCATACCGGAGTAGCCCTATTTAGAGCCACCTTTAGTCTAAACCAACTTGACGATGCCGCGCAGCAGCAACTGACTCAGGCACTGTATGAACTCGGCGATGATGTCGTGCTTGATATCATCTAATCGACTGTTACACCTTATGGCAAGGACAGAACGATTCATTATTCTGCCCTTGCAATCGGTTAAATCTATCAAAGTTAACAACAACAATCTGATATACTCTGCATTATTGTTTATAAGGTGTTGAAAATAAAGCTTCACCTGCTCTATACCTATTTGGACTCCAAACATGCACAACTCCCCGCTCATCGGCACAATAAAGAAAATGCGCGCTAGCCTAGATAACAACAATCAAGTCCAGTATCAGCTACCGCTCGGCGAACAGCTTATCGAGATGAACCCATTGATCGGACAACAGGTCACTCTCACCCACAGCGGCAATATCTATTGCTGCAACTGCAATAAAAAAACCAAAAAGAGCTTTTCTCAGGGACACTGCTTTAACTGCATGCGCAAACTCGCCAGCTGCGACATGTGCATCATGAAACCGGAAACTTGCCATTTCGCCGAAGGCACATGCCGCGAGCCACAATGGGGAGAAGAAAACTGTTTTGTGCCGCATTATGTTTACTTGTCAAACACTTCGGGCTTAAAAGTGGGTATCACACGTCATACTCAATTACCTACCCGCTGGATCGACCAGGGAGCTACACAAGGGCTGGCCATTTTAAAGGTCTCTAGCAGACAACTATCTGGGTTAGTAGAAGTTGAACTCGCTAAGATGATCAACGATAAAACCAATTGGCGCACTATGTTAAAAGGTAATGCTGACCCAATGGATCTTGTTGCCCAGGCAGCCGAGTTATTGCCGCAAATTGAAAGTAAAATCCATGAGCTAGCTATGTTGCATGGTGAGTATGCGATTGAGATACTCAAAGGCGACATTCAGGAAATTGACTATCCTGTCACGCAATTTCCGACCAAAATAGCTTCGCACAACTTTGATAAGGAACCAGTAGTTACCGGTAAATTAGAGGGAATTAAGGGGCAGTACTTGATTTTTGATACAGGGGTGATCAATTTGAGAAAGTTCACCGCTTATGAGATCTCGGTCGAAAGCCAAGCCTCATAGTCTTTAATTATAACAAGCGTTAACAGCATCACTCGCCGTTAGCGCTTGCCTAAATTAACCGGTTTAGGGATTGTTTATACTGATTTTAACCCTCAAATTTACCTATTTAGCACACTGAACAACCCCTGCTTTTTTCGCGCTAATCGACAGCCTTTCGCAATCTGTGACTCTTAGTCTTGATTTGGTACCGACTTCAACATCGCATTGACTAATGATTCTAAACGCGGTTGACGCTTGCCATCTTGATGGGCTAAATCAGTAAAGCCTTGAGTTAATACACGCCATGCAGGCATCGCTTGATAAGGCTGAAACATCACCAACATCACAGATCCCTTCTCATACTGGCTCATGTCGACGCCCTGCTCCGACAAGCCCGCGACTAACCCCGCTCTTTTAAGGATCTCTTTGTCACTCATCTCAGAGCCAAGTGCCACACCAAACCCCAACAAGAGATCAGGCGAATCTTGAGCCGTAACTTGCTGATAGCCCTTATCTTGCATCACCTTTATTAATGCACTTTGCATCGCGACATTTAACTTATCGCTGTCTACACGCTCGTCGACTTTAACGGTGGCAACACTGGGGTGTAACGCAAATCGCTTTGTGTTGGCGCTGATAAAACTTAAATCACCTGTCGCAACGGTTGTGGTGCGATCAGATTGGGGCATAAGCTCATCATCCTGCGTTACACAGGCTGTCAATAGCAGTGCTACGACCATCATTAATATCTTGTTCACCATAGATAAAGCTTCCCTCTTGTCTGTTTGGCACAGTTTAGCTCACTCAAAATTAACCTATCCTGACTGAGATGCAATCTCTATTTCTCAGCGGTTGCGCTTTCATGGCTGCTTGGTCGCTATTTATATCGAAGGATATAAGCAAATGATTGGCCTAGAGCGTTCTGAGTACGAATTCAAGACAAATGAATAATGAAAGGCTCGCTTGTGCAGTTATTCAACACCAAAAGACTCATCTAAAAGCTGGCCAAGAAGCATGCACCCAATAAAAACACCGACAATGATGTCGGTGTTTTTTGTTACACAACTTTAGCGATTATTGAGGTGTGACATTAACCACTAAGCTGGCACCGCTGCTCGATGGGGCACCGTCTGCGCTAATGTAATACCAACCTTCATTCGGTGAGGTGACTGTGATCGATTCTACATTACCACTGTTCTCCGATTTAGCGTCAAAGCTCGTAGGGCTTGCCCATGTTGAACCATTGGCATAGAGGTTCACATTGCCCGTTCCGTGCGCGGAGTCAATCGAAATAGACGCCGTATCGCTTGGCACATAAAAGTAATAACTTGAGTGACCGTCGGCAATACAGATGGCTTCACCAAACGCTAATCCACCGTAACTATATGGACTCAAGGTTGCACAGGCATCGCTGACGATTGTAGGCGTTGTGCCACCGTTGTTGCCACCACCTGTAGCTGGCGCTGTCAAACTAACTTTTAAGCTAACACCATCGAACGCTTGCGCTGTAGAGGTGGATACATAGACCCAGCCACGGTTAGCCACCACATCAATTAACTCGTTATTACCTGAGGTCACTGACTTAGCCGTAAAGCTATTTGCCCCAGCCCAAGTATCTTGGCTGAAATAGAGGTCTACATCACCATTACCGCCCGCAGTTGAAATGTACAACTGAGTATTATCGGCAGCGACGTATGTGTAGAAGTAGTTAGTCCCCGCCCCTGACACACACTCGACCTGCTCTTGGTTTAGGTTGCCATCGTTGAGCGTTGTCGCGCCACAATGCTCAACCGGTTCTGTCCCGCCACCATTGTTGGCGTCAGCATTGTCACCGATACCATTACCATTTTCATCGGCCCACTCTGTTGCATCTAATGGGAAAACATCGCTGTTATCACCGTAACCATCACCGTCGCTGTCAATGGTTTCGCTACTATCTAGTGGAAATGCGTCGCGGTTATCACCAACCCCATCGCTATCACTGTCTAGGGTTTCTGTTGGATCAAATGGAAAAGCATCATCGCTGTCGGCAACGCCGTCACCATCGCTATCGAGCGGCGGCACCACGACACCGCCATCAAGCGGGGTATCGTTGCTGCTAACAGTCAGTAACCATGCGTTCCACTCACTGTCATATTGAGTTCCTATGGTGTCATTAATGTAGTTCAGCCACTCGCTTGCCTCCCCGCCCCGAGCATGCACGAGTAACGCATCTACATCGGCACGATGGTTCTCAAACAAGAAGCGCACAGCAAGATAGCCCCAACGATACACTCTGTCAGTACCGCTGTTGTAGGTATTTGACAAGATTTCACTTAAGGTAAATGCTTGGCTGCGGCCAATAGTCACCGCCTCATCGTAGCGATTTTGGTGAGAGATATATTCCGCTAACCCCTCAGACCACCAAACTGATTTCCCCGTATCAATGTCGAAGTAATTGAATGCACCATATTGATTAAAACGTCCATCAAGATAGTGCACGTACTCGTGGCGTAAGTTCCAAACCAACACCTCATCGGTCCACGTGGCTTCGTGTGCAATAAACCTTGCTTGGTTGCCCACTTGTGATGGCGTGCCCTCAAGATACATACCACCATTATCGGTACTAATACCAAAAATAGTGCCCGCATATTGATCATAGTCATCATAGCTGTTGAAAATATTAACTTCGAGATTGGTGTTCAGATCATCTGCGACCGGTTGATTCCCCGTGGCTAAGATGTCGTGAAATAGTATCTCTTCACCACCCATGAGATCGCACGATTGCTGCAACTCAGCATTGCTCATCTCTTGCGCACGAATATTGATGGTGTCGCTGCAACTGTACTGAATAGACAGCACAGTATTTTCAAGTTCATCGGCCCAACCACAGATACCAAAGGCCTCACACTGCCCTGGATTGTAATAGTCAAGGTAGCCGGCAGCATCAGCCCACTCTTTAGAGAGACGTTCAAACTTGTTCATGTAGGTTTGAACACCGCTGTTTAAATCAGTTTTCAAGCTCGCAGGTAAAGCCCAATACTCTTGATATTCGTAGAAACGACCGAACTCATGAAAGGCGTCAGTGGACTCCCAGTTATAGGCCGAGTTAATAATGTAATCAGAGGTCGCGACCTTTAGCAATGCTGCACGCAACGCATCATATTCCATTGACGCTTTAGTGTATGTCGCATCCCAATTGCCATTATAGAGGGTAGTTAACGCCTTTGTTAATGCCGAGCGGTGCTGGCTTTCCGCCAAGTGGGATTCACTGAATCCGTTGAGATAGGCAGTGATTGCAGGAACCGCTTCGTAAAAACTATCAGCGCTGTCCCAAGAGATAAAGAACTCTTGCAGAGTATTACCTTGCATGGCGCCAGTATCTGACATTGCTGGATTCTTAGAGTACTCGATTAGCAGGTCACGTAACGCATCGGCAGGCAGTGTGTCGTTATAAGTCAGCCCATCATTGTAGTACTCAATGTAAAACGCACCGCGAAGGAAATAAAACAGGTTAAGCATTTCACTGCCGCTAGTGCTGTCATAGGTGGCCGCATTGGCTTTAGCAAGGTTAGCTACATCAATGACATTTTGCGCTTGGTAAGCGGCAATCGATGTGGCATCGTTTTTAGAATAAAGCTCTGATATACAAGAGAACTCAGCTTGGCGGACAAAATCATATAACGCTTGCCCTGTTAGCCCATCAAATTGGCTATAGCCATTACAGGGGTCAACTTCTGCTTCAGGGCCTCCAACGCCCATCGCGCCAACCATACCAGGCAGACCAGTAACCGTTTTACTTTTACTCTCAAGTGTTGGCACATGGTGAGCTAAACGGCTCGATCCTTTGGGTTTACGCGCCTCTTTATTAAAGCGTGCTTGACTGCTGGTAACCGTTTGCTCTTTGGGGTTAATCTGTTGGGTCGGTGCTGTAAGCGAACTGTGTTCACTCGCCAGTGCAGCCATAGAAGGCATAATTGCTACAGAACATGCCATGGCAATTATTGACTGTCGAAATCGATGACGGTTTGTGATTCTAGGTTTGACTATTTTCATCTTGGTCTCCTGACCGACAACGCCTATTTGGGCTTTGCCATTACTCAGTTTTTAACTAATGCCACGCGTTCTCTGTGCATGTGCATTGCGGTGTTCCACACCCTGTCGCCGAGATAGGTTAACAAGATGTTACACTCAAGTTATATTTTATACAGTATCCCATTGCAAGCTTTATTGACGGGAGAATCATGGAAGATTGCCAAGATGTCAACGATTGCTGTCATTAAATTTATATATTTATCAAGGATTTATAGATAAATGTTTATGATGAGTATTTTTTTCTGGTCTGTTGAAAAAATGTCAGCGATGATGTCACTTTAATTTCAATAGAAAGTGAAGCACTTGTCCATAGAACTCATTTTTGCTATCGCCTTGTTTGCCTTTTCATCGGGGATCACCCCTGGGCCTAATAACATCATGTTAATGACATCAGGCGTCAATTTTGGCATTCGACCAAGCTTGCCTCACCTAAGCGGGATCTGTATTGGGTTTCCCTGTATGGTACTGGCCATCGGGTTAGGCCTCAGCGCACTGTTTCACAGTTATCCTATTTTGCATCTCATCATTAAATATGTCGGTATCGGTTATCTACTTTATTTAGCTTGGCTCATCGCCAATAGCAGTAGCAAGATGGATGGTAAACAAACTGCCAAACCCTTGAATTTTTTCCAAGCAGCAGCATTTCAATGGGTTAATCCGAAAGGCTGGATAATGGCTGTCGGTGCAGTGGCAACCTTCACCTCGTTGGATCAACCACTGCTGGACCAAGTGCTACTTATTGCCACGGTTTTTCTCAGCGTGGCATTTCCTTGCGCTATAATCTGGTTGGGATTTGGCGTGGCATTAAAACGCCTATTAAAGAATCAACGCCAGCAAAAGATCTTCAACATTTCCATGGCGCTCTTGCTTGTCCTCTCTATCATCCCTATGATCGGTTCAAATTAACGGGATTTTAGTAGGACAATCGATGACGGCTCCCGATAGCGATACCCAAAAAGAATTGGAAATGGCAGCCCAACACACTAAAAATTGGGTTAAAGATGTAATAATGAAATACAACATCTGCCCTTTTGCTCGCCAAGAAGTGGAACGTCAAACCATACGTTATGCCGTCATTGATAAACGTAAGCTCACAGAGGTATTAGAAGCTCTCATCGTTGAATGTCAGTTTTTGGATAGCCATCCAGAAGTTGAAACCACGCTATTTGTATTACCTACAGGCTTTGAAGGTTTTTATGACTACCTCGACTTAGTAGATATAGCGACGGATCTGCTGCAGGAGCAAGATTACGAAGGCGTTTACCAACTCGCCAGCTTTCATCCAGACTACTGCTTCGATGGCGAACCACAAGACAGCGCAGCGAACTTTACCAATCGTGCCCCCTACCCGACGCTGCATATCATTCGAGAAGTGAGCATGGAAAAAGCCTTAACCAGCTTTGATGACCCTGAGTCTATTCCCGAGCGCAATATCACTTTTGCTGAGCGAAAAGGCAGTGAGTTTTTTATCAAGCTGCTTCAGCACTGTAAACGCTAAATCGCCGATCCCATTGCGGCAAGACAACTTAGCGTACGACATCCATAATCAGAGGATAAGATGGCAAGCAAATATTATGTAGTCTGGGCCGGACGTGAAACAGGCATTTTCACCAGCTGGCCGCAAACTAAAGCCTTAGTCGACGGTTTTGCAGGCGCACGTTATAAATCATTTAGCACAGAAGCTGAAGCAAAAGCTGCCTTTAGTAAAGGGGCGAATTTAAGCACTAATTCAAAGAGTAAGGTCTCATCAAAAAAAGCTTCACAACCGAATAGCAGTGCTCTACCGGACAGTGATGTTGACATTTATACTGATGGCGGATGTGAGCCCAACCCAGGCAAAGCTGGCTCAGGCCTAGCGCTATACCGACGCGGAGTGCTGGCAGAGCTGTGGTATGGGTTATATAACGCTAACGGTACCAACAATACCGCTGAGCTCAACGCCCTGCATCAAGCGTTACTGATGGCCAAGACTGAACTGAATATAGGAAATAGCGTTCATATCCATAGTGATTCGCAATATTCGTTAAACTGTATCACCAATTGGGCTTATGGCTGGAAAGCCAAAGGTTGGAAAAGAAAAACCGCTGGCGACATCGCCAATCTCGCGATTATTCAAACCGCCCATGCGCTTTATGATGACATCAAGTCACAACTGAAAATCTCTCACGTAGCCGCACATGTTGGCATTGAGGGTAATGAGCTGGCTGATAGGATGTCAATCTATGCCATTGATCAACAAGATACTGGGTTTCGCCAGTACCCGGAACCAATTGTTTTGGCAGATATATTAAGTTTGCGTGCAGGATAATCTGCAACAAAATCGCTAAAGATATTGGCATCCCGCTACCTACTGGGCTACACCTAAACAACAGCCAACTAGATAGCGAGCCGTCACAATGGATTATCAATTGTCTCAGCTTAGTGGCGATGTGCTGTTAGGCATCGTCAACGAGCAATTACGTTTGCACTGCCACGACAGAGAAGCACTTTACTATGAGCTTGATATTGCGAGTGAACTATTAGAGCAAAAATTAAGTGAAGCAGGCTTTAGTTACGACCCTATTAGCAATCAATTTAAAGGTACTGGCTAACGGATAAGACGATTGCCAGCAACCTTAAGCAGGCCTTTTTCGCCGTCCTTTTGTGGCGTTAGTATAGCTTTGTCCACCAGATTTAGCCGCTGAGTTTTTTCCACTATAACGACGCTTTTTAAACGGTGCAGCCGTGCTCTTTACCCCCTGTAATGATGTCGGCAGTTGCGCGCCGGCTTGCTCAATGAGCTGCGTAAGCGAGGTGACTAATGGGGTCATAAAGCTTTGATACTTTGATTCTTTACGGCTAATTGCATTAAGATGACTTTCCCAAAGTGCGGTCATATCTGGGGTGCTCGCTGAAAGTGGCAAACTGTTTATCAATCCCTTACCCACCTCTGTTGCGACAATTGATTTCCCCTGTCGCTGCAAAAAACCCCGTTTAAACAACAACTCAATAATACCTGCTCTGGTGGCCTCAGTGCCTAAGCCGTCAGTCTCTTTTAATATCTTTCGAATCTCAGGATCTGTCACATAGCGGCTAATCCCTGTCATTGCGGCTAACAAAGTCGCATCGCTAAAAGCTTTCGGTGCTTGGGTATTTTTTTCTACTAATTCGCCTTGACCAGATTGAAGCAATTGCCCTGTAATTAACGGTGGCAGTTGTTGCAGCGACTCAGTGTCATCATCAGTTTTTGACTGACCATTACCTCTTTGTGGAAACAGCTTTTTCCAACCTAACGCTTTGTCTTGTTTAGCTTTGGTGGTAAATCGACCATTAGCAATATCCACAACGACCTGTGTTTCATGGTACTGATATGGTCCATAAAATTGTGCTAAATACTGACGTGCGACCTGCAAATAGATCTGTTTTTCACCTTGAGTCAGGCTAGACAGATTGGCCACTTTTTCAGTTGGAACTATCGCATGATGAGCATCAACCTTTTTATCATCCCAGGCTTTGGACTTGATGCTGCAATTGGGTGCATCAACGCCTTGTACTAATTCACTGGCCCCCTTAAGTACAGCATCGACCACTTTTGACGCTAAAGAGAACTGCTCTTTAGGCAGGTAACGGCTATCTGAACGAGGATAGGTAATGAGTTTATGTTTTTCATAAAGGGACTGACAGGTATCCAATACTGTTTTAGCGCTCATGCCAAAGCGTTTTGCGGCATCTATCTGCAGCGCTGACAAACTGTACGGCAGTGGCTGATTTTGCTGCTTATCTTTGCTTTGCAGATCCATCACCACGGCCTGTTGCTGGCTAATGCGATTGACAACATTTTCAGCTAACTTCTTAGATAGCACCCGACCATCTTCATCCATATAGGGCTGACATGCTTCACTTGGCTGCCATTTGGCCTGAAATGCCTCGCCCCTATCGGTCGTTAAATTGGCCAGTACTTCATAAAAAGGTTTGCTAACAAAATTGGCAATCTCCTCATCACGGCGAACGACTAACCCGAGCAGAGGTGTTTGCACCCGCCCAACGGATAACACCCCTTGATAACCCACTTTACGCCCCTGAATGGTATAGGCGCGAGTCATATTCATGCCATAGAGCCAATCAGCACGGGCGCGGGCTAATGCAGAGGTTGATAATGGAATGAACTCTCGATTACTACGTAGCTGACCCAAGGCACGCTTTACCGCTTGTGGGTTAAGGTCGCTAATAAGTAGGCGTTTGGTTTGGTTGAGTTTGTCACCTTTAACCCCTAAGTGGGCAATCACCTCATCAACCAGTAGTTGTCCCTCGCGATCAGGATCACCTGCATTAACCAAGACACTCGCCTGTTTAACCAAGCCTCGTAATACCGTTATCTGGCCTCTGGTTTTAGCCTTTGGCTTCATTTTCCATTGCTGAGGAATAATAGGTAGATGTTCGAACTTCCAGGATTTAAACGCCGGGTCGTAACTATCAGGTTCAGCTTGCTCAAGTAGGTGACCAATACACCAAGAAACACAATCACCGTTTGCGGCGGTGATAAACCCGTCCCCTTTTTTATGGGGTTTTGGTAACACTTCGGCAATGGCTCGCCCTAGACTGGGTTTCTCGGCAATGTATAAGATCATAAATTGGCACAATCACTGTATAAATTACCAGTAACTTTAACCTAGGAATTGTGAGACTGCAAACACAAGCTCGCGCTAATTAGCGTCTTAGCACCATAATAGGACGAGTCCCTGTCAGAGTGATCTATGCTATATGCTCTTTGGTAAACCCCTGCTTGCGATGATTACATTAGCAAAGATATTTATCTGACAATGTAAATACAGTTGAGAACTATTATCATTTGCGGGTATGGTAGACATCTCTTAAAGCACTTAACGGACATGACTATGCTAACCCCTGTACTAACTGATCAACCCCGTTTGGACCAATTGGTGATCTATCAGTTCCTCGCCACATGTGGTTTGCTTATGCTTGTTGTACCGCTAATTGATACTAGCCCTTGGACTCAGTCACTGCTGGTGACGCTAGTCATTCCTATAACGACCCTAGCGACCTTAATCGGCATTTTTATCAAGCAAAGTATCAATCGCTGCACCATTACCCTACTGTTTTCAATTTGGTTACTCGTATGGGGAGTACATCTTGTCTAACTCGCTAACACAGCTAAGCTATATAAAGAATTTTGCCGTTGCAACGCCTAAATATTGGGTCAATAAATGAATTTCACCACTTGCCTTATGGGCGCGTTGTGACACTAAACTGCTGTTTTCAGCCATTTCAGAAATGACCACAATACATCGTTCAGCACCCTCTCCAGCGGCTAACTCAGCCACCTCAAAAATCTGATGGCTCATCAAGGATGATTTGACAGCTGATGTTGAATATTTTTAAGCGTATCGGTCATTTTCATTGATAGGCTTACCGTCTCTTGGCTGATCGCGACGCTTTATGTAACTGATGTGGTTACAGCGACATCGACTATTGCAGTGAAGTGAGCATCTGTTTAATTTGTTCTGTGCTTTCTGCCAGAACAGTTTTTACCAGCCCCAAACACTACAAGGTAGACAACAGTGTAAAACCAACGCTTTATTAGATATTTACCGTTGGCAGTTTGCGTTATCTGCGGATGCCTTTAACAACACAAAGACCCAATGATGAGATACGGGTTTTCATTGATAAGACGAGCATGCCATCTTTTGAAAACCATAAACAGTAAAGCCCATGCTCAATCATGAGCATGGGCTTTACTTGTCGACTAAAGGGTTAATCGTCTGTGTATTCAATCACAACTACGTCTTGAGCTTACCAAGTTGCTGATGCTGCTGCGCGACGAGATCGGCCAAACTGACGCTGCTAGCTTGCGCTTCATCAGCAAGACGCGCCAATTCCGATGCAGAGTCTGAAATACCAGTTATATTACGATTAACTTCCTCGGTGACAGCACTTTGCTCCTCGGCTGCCGTCGCGATATGAGTGACTTGGGACGAGACCTCCTCAATTTGAGAAACTATCGTATTGAGTGAGCTTAACGCCATCTCAGTCTGTTCTACCGCCCGTTGTGCCCCATTAACGCCTTGGTCTATGATATTAGACGCGCTGTTGACTTCCCGCTGCAGCGAATCAATCAGCTTACTGATCTCATCGGTAGAGCTTTGAGTTTTGGAAGCTAATGCCCGAACCTCATCGGCCACCACAGCAAAGCCACGCCCTTGCTCACCCGCACGAGCGGCTTCAATCGCCGCATTCAGCGCTAGTAAGTTTGTTTGCTCTGCTATCGCACTAATTACTTCAAGAATCTTACTAATGTTTGTGCTGCTTTCTGCAACCTTACTGACCGCCTCTTTAGCAAGCAATGACTCTTGCGACATATGTGTCACATAACTCATCGCCTGACTTAAACTCTCTTCGCCACTTTTGACATTCGCGGTCATCGCTTCGGTTTCCATCGCAGTCTGCTCAGAAGCCTTAGCAACTTCGAGTGCTGTTGCGCTCATCTCATTAACCGCGGTAACAACACTCTCTATTTCACTGTATTGTCTATTCACACTCTCACGAGTTTGCTCGGCAATACCCGCTGCGGTTTGACTCTCTCCTTGAGAGCGCTCTGCAAGTTCTTTAAGCTCCGCGATAAGCAACCTTAGCTTGGTAATAAAACCATTAATACCGCTGCCTAAGGCAATGAGTTCAGCGTGAGACTCAACCGTAATGGTCTGAGTTAAATCACCTTCGGCACTCGCCAAGTTTTCAACCCGACTTTGAATCACCTTGAGCGGCGCAATAATACTGCGGATCACTATGCTGATGGTCACCACCGCAATCACAGACACAATACTACCAACGATGAGCAATAAACTCCCTAAGGAGGCAGCCATCTCTTGCATCGCGATATCCATCGCCATGGCAGCTTTATATGCATCCTCTTTCGACACTTCGACAATTAAAGACCACTCAGCCCCCGCAACGGGAATAGCGATAGGATAGGCAACAACTATATTATCGCCACTGTCGAGGTATCCACCATTTTTATGTAGTGATTGGTACTGGGTCGCCTGAGACGCGGGTATCGACTCTGCTAGCGGTCGTGCTTTTTTAGTATAATGACTTGCGGCAACAATCAAGCCTTTTTGGCTTAATAGTGTCACCTTAGCTTTGCCTTGATATAAGCTATTGGAAAGCTCGTCGATCATTTTTTGAAAAATAGGTAGGTTTAAATCGGCCCCCACCAGTCCTATAAATTGATTATTGACCACGACAGGTACGGTCAATGATGTCATCAACTCGTTATTACCCGGTGTGATCTCATAAAGATAGGGCTCCATTAAACAAGGTTTTTTCTTGTCCTTAGCACACAGATACCACTCGGCTTCTCTGATGCCAAACTCATTGAGGGTTTCAATGTACTTTTCTGCCGCATCATCCACTTGGTGATGCTCGACACTGCCGTCATCATTACGGGTAAAATAGATCTCTAGCGTCCCCACTTCAGGGACACTGTGCGCTTGGTCTGCGGTGTTATCGCTATCTAAGCCATCGTAGCCATTGACCTCAAATTGCGCATACAAAGAGGACAGTTGATCATTCTGTTTTAATATCCCTGCGGTAGCTTCAAGCACACCTTCTCGTGATAATGGCTTGGTTTCAGCAGTTTGCTCCATCATGCCCGCAAATGAAAATGGGATCCGGTAAGCTTCATTGATAAACCCAGCCACTCGTTCACCATACTCTCCCGCACGAGCACTTAAACGTTGCTGAGTCTCTTGATGTAATGCAGTTTCAACTTGATCCGCAAGCTGGGCATTTTTGTCGCTGAGTGACCACCATAAGCTAAATGATAATATCGCTACGATGACCAGAAACAGCATTGATGTTATCCAAAGTAACTTAGTACTGATAGACAAATGCTTCATTTAACGCTCCAGAGAAATTGAAAGTGTTACAGGTTGCAACCACATCAATAAACGTAGCATTTGTTTCAAAATAAACAAACAGATAAGCGACTTATTTATCATATTTGATCCAGTCGTTCTTATGACAAGTGGTTGACTAGAATGAGAGAACTAGCGTTAAACCAAAAGAATCATCATCGATAATTTAAAAATAAAATGTTGCGGTAACTATTCATTTGGTTCACGGACTGGTTTATGGGTGGCCAGCGCAACAGAAATAATGCGACACCCATAAAAAAATCGACTCAGTAAGGAGTCGATTTTTCAAGCGCTTTCATCAGCAACACATTAATTCAAGAATACGTAAACCTTGTCCCTTATGGATGACACACGTTATGTAGTTCTAAATTAGTGCCGATATCTTTGCTACGGTTAGCTTTAGCATCATCATTACGTAGTTGCGTTAGATGATCTAAATAAGCTTGGTCAACATCATTGGTAATATAACGTCCGTCAAACACTGAGGTTTCAAAACGTTTTATCTCTGGGTTTTGCTGACGTACGGCCTCGATAAGATCCTCTAAGTCTTGGAAAATAATACCATCTGCGCCAATAAGCTTATTGATCTCTTCAGCATCACGACCGTGAGCGATCAGTTCGCTTGTGGTTGGCATATCAATACCGTAGACATTAGGGAATCGAATTTCTGGCGCAGCTGACGCAAAGTAAACTTTCTTTGCACCGGCTTCTCGTGCCATCTCTATGATCTGTTCAGACGTGGTACCACGTACGATGGAGTCATCCACCAATAATACGTTTTTGCCTTTAAACTCTGCATTGATTGCATTAAGTTTACGACGCACTGACTTTTTACGCTCCTGCTGACCAGGCATAATAAACGTACGGCCAATATAACGGTTCTTCACAAAGCCTTGGCGGTACGGAAGATCCATATTACGAGCAATCTCAAGCGCAATATCGCATGATGTTTCAGGAATAGGGATTACCACATCGATGTCATGATCTTCCCACTGCTTCTTAATCTTCTCTCCTAGCATGGTTCCCATGTTCACACGACTGCCGTATACCGAAACTTTGTCGATGGTAGAGTCTGGACGAGCAAAATAAACATACTCAAAGATACAAGGAGAATAGCTTGGTGACTCGGCACATTGGCGTGTATACAGCTGCCCATCAAGTGAGATATAGATTGCCTCACCCGGCGCAACATCACGCATGGTTTCGAAACCTACAGCATCAAGTGCCACACTTTCCGATGCCACCATATATTCGGTGCCCTGCTCGGTTTCATGTTTACCCAATACCAGAGGACGAATACCAAACGGATCTCTAAATGCAACCAGACCTTGTCCAACAATCATTGCGGTAACAGCGTAGGCACCACGGGTGATCTTATGTACGTTTGTAATGGCATTAAACACTTCATCAGCGGTTAAAAACTGGCTTTCAGTGGTTTGCAATTCATCGGCAAGTAAATTCAGTAAGACCTCTGAGTCTGACGTGGTATTAACATGACGACGCTGCTTAATAAGACGCTCGTGCAGCTCCACGGTGTTGGTCAAATTACCGTTATGTGCCAGCGAGATCCCAAAAGGAGAATTAACGTAAAAAGGCTGAGCTTCAGATGCACTAGAGCTACCGGCTGTTGGGTAGCGAACATGACCAATACCCGCGTTGCCCTGCAGGCGTTGCATATGTTTTGGTTCAAATACGTCTTTTACCAGACCATTTGCCTTACGCAATCTAAATGCGTGACCATCCACTGTAACGATTCCAGCCGCATCTTGCCCGCGGTGCTGCAGTACAGTTAATGCATCATAGATTGTCTGATTAACCGATGTCCGGCCAACTATTCCGACGATACCACACATGGGTAGGTTTCCTCATTTTAAGATGTTCTGATAATTATTATGATTGAAAGTTGGCCACCTCTTAGAAAGGTTGACCTATTTCAGTAATGCTTTAGCATTTTTATATTTTGGGTACAAAGCTAGAGGTGTTTTCCACATAGTCAAAAAACCATTGGATAACCACTCCAAATTCGGGGACCAGCTGCGAGCTGCGCCACCAATCGGTATTGGGTGCTCCGGTAAAAGCATCCATAAAAAAGAGTATCGCGCTAACGACTAAGGCACCGCGCAATGCGCCAAAACAGAGTCCAAGTACACGGTCGGTACCAGACAAGCCTGTTTTAGCGACGAGCTGACCAATAAGATAATTAACGAGTGCACCAATAATGAGTGTCGAAACAAAGAGAATAGCGATGGCTACCCCGTTCCTTAACATCTCATCGAGGATCTGGGTAAGGTAAATGGCGAGGTCTTGATAAAACTGACTCGCGACGAAAAACGCTGCAAACCATACCACAAGTGACATAGCTTCTTTAACAAAACCACGAAGTAGACTAATTACAGTCGACACTCCGATGACAGCGATAATGGCATAATCGATCCAAACCATTGAATAATGTGATCCAGCATTAGCATTAAGACGGCGCGATCTTACCAGAGACTGAAGACATTCTCACCCCCAAAACACAATTTAAATGCCGCAAAACGTAAACAGATCTTTGTGAAACGATTTTACCAGACAAGTGAAAAACACTTTTCTGTAAAGCAGCGAAATGACACATAAAAAAGCCTAGCAATATCACTAGGCTTGGTGTAGAAACGCCCACAATTTGTTGGCTTTAAATACCAAGGCAATCGCGCGTGTTTATCGACTCACTGCACTGGGTTATAGGCAACAATAGCCGACTTCACCCCTGCGGCCTTATCAACCTCTTTTTGTAAGTTAAGCAGTTTGGTCTTAGAGATATCAGGCCCCACAAAGACTTTAGTTAATTGACCATCAACCGGCTTCACTGGAATGGTATAAGCTCTAAACCCTTTTTTTCTTAATTGGCTAACTAAGGCTTTCACGTTGGTCGCATTTTTGAAGCTACCTAACTGCAATGTATACGCTGGGCTAGCATCATTATTGACTATGTTTTTTTTAGCCTCGCTTGGACTCGACTTCTCAGCGTTTTCCGACACAGTTGCTGTATCGATAGGCGTTGTTTCAACCGTTTCTTGTTCAGTTGGCTCCCCTTCAACGAACTGAGCGGTTTGTTCAGATAAATCAATCAGCTCTATTGGTTGCGGTAAATCATCACTTTGCACTATCTCCGGGCGCAGTGGAATTTCGGCAAACTGCTCCTCTTGAAGCTGCTTCTTGCCATCTAGGATATCAGGCAAAAAGATAACACCTAGCGCCACCAGCACAATGACGCCCACAAGACGGTTTTGGAATTGACTAGACAATCGACTCTGTTTTTCTTCGGTCACATTCACACTCACTCTTGATCTAAATTCTTAAACTCTGCAACAGTGTAAAAGGAGCCAAACACAATTACCACATCGTCACTTAACATATCTTGATTTAATGCCTGCCATGCCTGATTCATTGAACCAAAATGGTTCGATGGCGTGTCGCCACTTAGATAACTGCCCAGTTCAATGGCATTGGCACTTCGGTCACAGTTAAGATCTGTGAAATACCAAGCATCGACACAGTCTTTAAGTGTCGTGATAACCGCTTGGCAATCTTTGTCTTTTAACATGCCACAAAGCGCCAGAATACGACGGCCTTTATGTGCCGCTAAACGAGACGCCAAATAAGCGGCTGCATGAGGGTTATGGGCGACATCAAGTAAAATCAACGGATGTTCACTATAGGTTTCAAAGCGGCCGGTTAGGCGCGCCTGCTGTAGGCTAGCTCTTACAGTGTCATGGTCAACCGTCGGCAACAACTGCTCAACAACGGCCAGAGCAGTAACGGCATTGGGCAGGGGCAATTGCGGCAGTGGTAAGCGATCAATTGATAATGATTGACCAGAGAATTGCCAATCGGATGTTTTCTGCTGATAAGTAAAACCACAACCAACGGCGCTGAGGTTTGCTTCAATTTCGTTAGCATAGTCGACAACCGACTGAGGCATATTTGGGTCGCCCACAATTGCTGGACGACATGTGCGAAAGACGCCAGCTTTCTCTCGGCCCACCAGTTCTCGCGTATCACCAAGATACTCTTGATGGTCAATATCGATAGCCGTGATGACGCTGATATCGGCATCGATGAGGTTGGTGGCATCAAGGCGTCCGCCTAAACCAACTTCTAACAGGACTAAATCTAACTTTGCGGCCTTAAAAACATATAAACCAGCTAAGGTCGCGTATTCAAAAAATGTCAGTGAAATATCACCTCTAGCCTTATCTATGGCACAAAAGGCCTCAATCAAGGCCTCATCACTCGCATCGATTCCTTCGACACGCACCCGCTCGTTGTATTTCATTAGGTGGGGCGAGCTATAAACGCCGACACGCCAACCCGCTTTCGCCATGACTTGTTCTATCAAGGCACAAGTGGTGCCCTTGCCATTTGTTCCCGCTACCGTCACTATTTTGGTGTTGGTCAATGTTGTTAACCCCAAGATTTTTGCGACAGCAGTGACCCGCGTGAGTCCCATGTCAATTTCAGAGGGGTGAATTGACATTAGATGCGCTAACCAAGCATCTAGACTAGAGTGATGATTTAGTGAATGCATAAAATACTCTATAAAAGACCAAATAAGACAAGATTAACTGTCGCCAAAAGTTATAAACCGCTAACAACCAAGCGCTAATTATCTGTCAATGTGAAAACGGTAAATTAGTCCAACATAAACAGTGGGCCCAGCGCAAGCTTAGGTAATTGGTGGAGCTCGGGATAGGTTACGTCGACGAGATACAGACCATTAGGTTTTGCCGTTGCCGCTGCTTGCGTACGGTCTTTAAGCGCCAATAACTGCTTAATCCAGCTAATATCTTGACGGCCATAGCCTATCTCTAACAATGAACCGACAATGTTTCGTACCATATGGTGTAAAAAGGCATTGGCCTTGATATCCACACAGATATACATGCCTTGGCGGGTAACATTGACCTCATGTACACAGCGAAACGGAGTATTCGACTGACATTGAATCGCACGAAAACTGGTAAAGTCTTGCTCTCCGAGCAGGTGTTGCGCTGCTTGGTGCATCTTGTTCTCGTCAATCACACCTGGGTAGTGACTCACCCCAGAGCGAAGAATGCCTGGGCGAAGTTGATGATTGTAAATCATGTAACGATAACGCCTTGCTGTTGCGGTAAATCGCGCATGGAACTCGTCATCAACCTCTTTTGCCCAACGCACGGCGATATCATCAGGCAGATTAACATTAACCCCTAAGGTCCAAGCACTCTCTTTACGAATGGCGTCGGTATCAAAATGCACAACCTGTCCGGTCGCGTGAACGCCCGCATCCGTGCGGCCAGCACATTGAATAGCGATAGGTTCATTGGCAACAATTGATAACGCCTTCTCTAATTGCTGCTGCACCGAATCAACTTCAGCTTGACGTTGCCAGCCAAAATAACGACTGCCATCATATTCGATACCTAATGCGACGCGCATGAAATGCCATCCCTTATCATAAAAGTAGTGTAGTAGGCGCGGGATTCTAGCATACGAACACGCCAAACTGGATAGTAAAAGGCGCATAACTCTAGGTAAATCCACCTCGGTTAGCGCATAAAAAACGGCGCCTTAGCGCCGTTTTTTTGAGAAACCTCGACTCAAAGCTCCTTCAATAGCCCTTGAGCCTCTTCCTGTTGGCGGTCATTACCATCAAGTTCGACCTCTTTTAGTAGCGCTTTTGCGCTGTCAACGTCATCAATTTCAATGTAAGCACGTGCGAGATCTAATTTGGCATTCACCGAATTCTCCTCGTCGTCCACATCCACCATCGATGCGCTTCCCATTAGGTCATCGAGTTCTCCCATGTCGACATCGAGCTCTTTATACTGATCTACATCAGCCACATCTTCATCGGCGTCGTTGAGTAACCTATCGATATCGATAAAGCCATTATCCTGTTGAAAGGCAGTTAAGTCATGTTCATTAACGGCGCGCGCAGGCTGCTTCTTCAGCTCCTGAGCATCTAACGCGGCCAGAGCTTGATCAACAGTTAGGTTGTCATCATCTTCTATATTTAGCGATAGTTCATCATCTGCGTCATCAGCATCCGCATGGCTAACCGCTTTGGTATCCGTGTCTAGTGCCAAATCGCCCATTGCAGCACTGTCCCACTCAAGCACGTTTTCATCTGCACGCTTACTGCCTTTTAAGTCGTTAAAGAATCCAGAGTCACGCGCGGATTTGTCTGCACCGCCATCTGCAGATTCTAAGTCGGCTAATAGTGCATCTAACGCTACATCATCAGAGCTGCCCGCAAGATCCACTTCTACAACATCATCAGCCTCAAGTGGCGCGTCAGACTCGGCTTCGCTGCTCTGTGGCGTATCAACCTTGTCAAGGTCGGCCAACAAGGTATCAAGCTCATCATCGCTAGCAGCTTCATCTGAGGAAATTTCACTTACGTCGGCTTCAACGACTTCACTGGTATCATCAGCTTCGGTGGCAGGTTCAGTGGCTGGTTGTTCCAGATCAGCGAGTAAACTATCCAGATCGTCATCCGATACAGCATCAGCTTCGATTTCAGCATCAAGTTCAGCGGCGATTAACTCGCTAATATCTTCACTGTCTGCTTCAGGCGGGTGACTTTCTGATTCAGTTGGCGTTTCAAACTCTGCCAAAAGCTGATCAAGATCCTCGACGGCATCACTGTCTGACACACTCGGTTGTGCATCTAATTCAGCGGCAATTTGTTCACTCAGATCTTCATTATCTGTATCACTACTTAGCGCCGATTTATCGTCGCTCGCAGGGATCTCGGTACTTTCAAACTCAGCCAATAAGCTGTCGAGATCAGCCTGTTCATCTGATGTCTCTGATTGGTCATCAAGTTCTGCCGCAATCGACTCACTTAAATCTTCATCCGTTTGCTCATCGGCGGCCGCTTCAGACATTTTAGGGAGATCAAATTCAGCCAGCAACGCATCCAAATCTTCCTCTTGTGCTTCACTCTCTACAGCCGTTTCTTCACTGCTATCTTGGGGCCTGTCTAAATCATTCAACAGCGCATCAAGATCCGTGTCATCAGTGGCTTCAGGTGTATCCTGGCTGTCAAAATCTGCCAATAATGAATCTAAATCATCTTCAGACTCAGCAGCTGTACTCGGCTTTTCGGCAGGAGTATCAAGGTCTGCCAATAGCGAGTCGAGATCATCTTCTTGTTCAGCTGACGAGTCGACCGCTTCGGCTGGCGTATCGAGATCGGCTAATAATGAATCTAAATCATCTTCTTGGTTGGCGTTAAGCTCATCCTCCTCTTGCTCACCCATCGCCTCAGCCCAAAGATCATCGAGAGATTGACCTTCCTCATCAGCAACATCCTCGGCAGGCTCATCGGCTTCAATGACCATATCTTGGGCCATATCAAGTTGGTCAGAGTCATCGGTTAAGTCGGCTTCAGGTGCCAATTGACTGGCATCAACACTCATCAATGAATCCAAAGAGTCTGATTCATCCTCAGTATCAAGGTGAACGGCCATCGCAGACGCTTCATCAACAGGCTGTTCGCTGGCCTCACTGATAGATGCCGGTTCTGCAACCGGCTTCTCTGTTTCACCCGCTTGATTTGCCTGCTTATCACTTCGACGTCTCAGCGCAAACCAAATACCCATTAGTAGTAAAAATGCCGGGATTGCTGCAGCAACAGCTAAATAGAGCGGGTTGCTCATCATGGTTCGCCAATCATCACTTGGTGGCTCCACAACTTCCTGAGCCATGGTTTTTTCTTGACGTAACGCCTCGAACTCTGACGTCAATACTGCCTTTTGCTCTTTTTGAATCAGTAATGCTTCTTCTAACTCGGCCACCTTAGCCGTTAACTCATCAATACGCCCTTGAAGCTGATTGGCGTCATTATTATTAAGGTCTAATTTATCTTGTGCACGGGCTAATTCATCGGTCAACGATAAGCTTTTTGCTTGTTCCGCTTCAAGCTTGGCCGTCAGTTCTTCAACCTGCTGCTGCACTTGAACACTGACCGTAGGTAAAGCTGGAGTATTGACTACTGCTTCAGGTACCGGAACAGGCTTGGCATTATCCGCTTTTGCCACCGGGCTTTTGGCTGTTTGCTTCCAACCTTTGTCACTCTGCTGAGCTTGCTGCTTAGCCAAACTATTGGGAATTGCTTGCATCACCTCTTTAGCAGGGATCAACAAAATCATGCCACGCTCTAAGCTGTTATAGTTGTCGCTTGAAAACGCATGAGGGTTAGCATCATAAATAGCGGCCATCACTTGATAAATGGAGACACTGGCATCAGGACGCGTTTTTTGAGCTATGCTCCAAAAGGTGTCAGCGGCAGTTGTCGGGCCATATTGGCGCAAGACCTGACGGCTCTCACCATCAGGCCCTGTGATTTTCAATGGCTCAGCGGCAGACAATAAGCCCGTCGTTGAGGTTAAAATGACTAATGCGCTGGCAATAATTCCAACAAGATGCGATGTACGAAAGTTCATCCTTTCTTCCCTTTCAAGCGATGTAATGCCGTGTTTTTACAGCATGCTTTAGGCAATTGTATTTATTGAGATTACTATAAACCAGAAATGGGTGCCCTGCTACTATTCACAATTCAAAAACAACTGATAAAACAAAAAAAGCCTGCATTAAGCAGGCTTTTTCAACGAATTAACATTATAGCGACTGGCGTTAATAATAATCTCTAATTAAAACTTCAGCGATTTGCACACTATTAAGCGCTGCACCTTTTCTAATGTTATCAGAGACAACCCATAAGTTAATCCCATTGTCATGAGAGATATCTTTACGCACACGTCCCACATAAACAGGATCGCTACCCGCCGAATCGGTGACGGCTGTTGGATATTCTTCATCAGACTCAAACAGTTCAATGCCCGGCGCGTCACGTAACACCGCCTTCACATCCTCAGCATCAGCCGGCTGAATCGTTTCTAGATGTACAGCCTCTGAATGCCCATAAAAAACAGGCACACGTACCGCCGTCGGATTAACCACAATTTGGTCATCGCCAAATATTTTTTGGGTTTCCCATACCATCTTCATCTCTTCTTTAGTGTAGCCGTTCTCCATAAACACATCGATTTGTGGCAACACGTTAAACGCAATCTGCTTAGAATACGCTTTAGGCTCAACGGGTAAGCCTTGCAGTAGCTTAGAACATTGGTTCGCGAGTTCTTCAATCGCTTGTTTACCTGAACCTGATACCGACTGATAAGTCGCCACATTGATACGTGAAATACCAAAGGCATCATAAATTGGTTTCAGAGCAACAAGCATCTGAATAGTTGAGCAGTTTGGATTAGCGATTATATTGCGGTTTCTGAAATCCGCAATCGCCTGAGGGTTTACCTCTGGAACGACTAGTGGCACGTCAATGTCATACCTAAAGTGTGAAGTATTATCGATCACCACACAGCCGTGCTCTGCTGCAATAGGTGCCCATTTAGCCGATACATCACCACCTGCAGAGAAAAAGCCGATTTGGGCTTGTGACCAATCAAACGTATCAACATCAAGGATCTCAACCTGTTTACCGTGGAATGTGACCGTATCTCCTGCACTGCGACTGCTGGCTAATGGGTACAAATTCGCTACCGGGAAATTGCGCTCTTCAAGGATCTCAATCATAGTTTGACCCACGGCACCCGATGCACCTAATACGACTACGTTATATTCCTGCGACATAATTACAGACCGACTCCTGAAAAACCTATATTGGACAACCAATCTACATCAGAACACGCATTGTTGGCTAGCGTTAAGGCGCTAAATTCACGCCTGTGCTTGTGATTTTTTCTCATAAGATCAAACCCATTGTTATTTAGGAATCTTTGCCTAAATAATTCATCGTCATCACGCAGATCATAAACCAACCGTGACAAGGTCAATAACCCTTTTTCCTCTGGCTGTTCATTCAAGGTAACGGCATGACTCCAAAGCGCTGGCAACAAGCTATCCATTGACTTATCGCCACTTTTATCCAACCGCGCCATTAGTGCCTGATAAAGCATAAATGTCCCTCTCGCTTTGCCCTCTAAACTGTAACCAGCAATATGGGGCGTGGCGATCTCTGTGAGCGGGACAAGTTCTGGCATGGGATGGGGTTCACCTTCCCACACGTCGAGCACTAGCTTAATATCCTCTCTCTGACGCTTTAGTGCAATCAAAGCGCGATTATCTATCACCTCTCCGCGGCAGCAATTAAGCAGCCATGTACCTGGCTTTAATGAAGCCAGGCGCTTTTCGTCGAACAGGTACCAGGTAGGATGCGTGCCTGTTTTTGTTAATGGCACATGTAATGAGATCACATCACATAGCTCAACTAACCTATCAAGGCTAACAAAGGCTCGTGGATCCGCAGATTGCGCAACAAAAGGGTCATGCAACAAGGTTTTGACACCATAAGCTTCGAGGCACTTTTGCACAGCACTGCCCGTATTTCCTGCGCCAACAATGCCTACAACTTTGTCCTTTAATGGCTCAGAAAAACGCCGAGCTAGCTCTAACATGGCGATAAACGCATATTCTCCCACGGCCGTTGCATTGCAACCAGGTGCATTGGCGTAACCAATTTCACGGCTATCAAGGTACTGGGTATCGATATGATCCATACCAATGGTCGCCGTCCCAACAAACTGAAGGTTTTTGCAACTGGCTAACAAACCGGCGTTTACTTTGGTGACTGACCGCACTAACAACACATCAATATCACTCAGTTGCTGTGCTTGAAGACTACGACCATCGACGCGAATAATCTCTCCGAGATCCCCAAACAGGGCATCGACATACGGCATGTTTTCATCGGCAACGATTTTCATTGGGTGATTTTACTCTAGACAAAATAAACAATGATGTGACTTTACCTTAATCTATAGACACAAAAAAGGAGCCTAACGGCTCCTTTTGATGTGCTATGCAACATACTCAAATTAACGAGTACGTGGGCAAAGCTCTTCAGTGCTGAAGAAGTAAGCAACTTCACGTTCAGCAGAAGCAACAGAATCTGAACCGTGTGCCGCATTCTCATCGATGCTTTCTGCGAAATCTGCACGGATAGTACCAGGAGCAGCTTCAGCTGGGTTAGTTGCACCAAGAATATCACGGTGAGCTAGAACAGCGTTTTCGCCTTCTAGAACTTGAACCATGATAGGACCTGAAGTCATGAAAGCAACAAGTGCACCGAAGAAAGGACGCTCGCTATGCTCAGCGTAGAAACCTTCAGCTTGCTCTTGGCTTAAGTGAACCATTTTAGAAGCGATGATTTTAAGGCCAGCTGTTTCAAAACGGTTATAGATAGCGCCAATGTTGTTTTTAGCAACTGCATCAGGCTTGATGATAGAAAAAGTACGTTCGATAGCCATGTCTAGCTTCCTTTAATAAACAGGTTTAAAAAAATTCGCGCGGATTATACGAAATTTAACGGCAAAAACCTACCTTTATAGAAAGATGAATGAGACTTTCCTCTCATTACACTGTTGGCGATATGGGATCTTGCACGAACAATCATCACCCACAGCCAGCCCTATCACTAAAATTGGCCTAACACTCTTCAATCCAATGGCTTTGGATTGCCTCTAAAATACGTTCATTACAATGTTCAGGATCATCGTCAAACCCCTCTAATGCAATGACCCAATCAAACAGATCGGTAAAACGAACCTGCTGGGGATCTACATCAGGAAACGTTTCTAGCAAACATAATGCGATATCGAGCGAATCAATCCATTTCATAACAACCTCAGGGTTAATTTGATACCCATGAGCATAGTTGTTAGCGCTGTAAAACACACAAAAAAGCCAGTCATAAAGACTGGCTTTTTATCGGCAAGGTTGAATTAACCTTCGCTGACCATATTGATGGTATATTTCGGAATATCGACCACTAAGTCACAATCTGGTACACGAGATTGACACGATAAGCGACTTTCAGGCTCTAAGCCCCAAGCTTTATCAAGCATATCATCTTCTAGCTCATCACTGGGTTCAAGCTCATCAAACCCTTCACGGATGATCACATGGCATGTGGTACAAGCACATGACTTTTCACAAGCATGTTCAATATGGATACCACTTCGTAGCGCAACGTCTAATACCGTTTCGCCTTGCTGAGCTTCCACGACAGCCCCATCTGGACACAACTCTTCATGGGGTAAAAAAACTATTTGTGGCATATCGTTACCTATATATTATCAACAGACTGACCTTTAAAGGCCAACCTAATAGAGTTATCCATACGTTTCGCAGCAAAGGATTGACTCGCCTCATCAAGCGCCTCTATGGCTTTCTCGATTGCGCTGACATCATTTTGTGCAGCGGTTTGAGCAAGATGCGCCATTCCCTGTTCAATCAATGCAGCTTCTTTTTGGGACAGTAACTCACTGTCTTTACCTAATGCGGCTGACAATGATTCTAATACCCGTGCGGCTTCAACCTGTTGCTCTGCGAGCATACGTCGTTCAATATCTTCTTTGGCATTCGCCATGGAGTCTTTTAGCATAGTGCCGATCTCTTGATCGGTTAAACCAAACGACGGTTTAACTTGAATCGTCGCCTGCACGCCAGATGACTTCTCCATCGCTGTCACACTCAATAATCCGTCAGCATCAACCTGAAAAGTGACTCGAATATGCGCAGCACCAGCTGCCATGGGAGGGATACCTTTTAATGTGAAGCGCGCCAATGAGCGGCAATCGGAGACCAACTCTCGCTCGCCTTGCACAACATGAAAAGCCATCGCGGTTTGCCCATCTTTAAAGGTCGTAAACTCTTGAGCGCGGGCAACGGGAATAGTGGTGTTACGTGAAACCACCTTTTCTATCAAGCCCCCCATGGTTTCAATACCTAAAGAGAGTGGAATAACATCAAGAAGCAGCAGATCGGACTCGGGCTTATTCCCCACTAAAATATCAGCTTGAATCGCTGCACCAATCGCAACAACACGATCGGGATCAATCGACGTCAATGGCGTACGACCAAAGAGTTTAGCCACGCTATCGCGTACAAGTGGTACGCGAGTAGAACCACCCACCATAACGGTTTCTAGAACTTCATCGGCGGCTATACCTGCATCACGTAGCGCTCGGCGGCAACTCGCCATCGTTTTTTTCACTAACGGCGTGATGATCTCGTCGAATTTATCTTTATCGACACTGCACTCAAACGTTTGCCCGTTGGTTAACACCAATGAGGCTATAACCGCTGTGTCATCAGTTAATGCTTCTTTTACCCGGCGTGACTCAATCAATAATGCGCGCTGTTCTTGAGCCGTTAAGTCGCTTAAATGCCAAGCGCTTTGTAAATACTCTGCCAACACATGATCAAAGTCATCTCCACCAAGTGCGGAGTCACCACCAGTGGCCATCACCTCAAACACGCCTTTATTCAAGCGTAATATTGAGATATCAAAGGTTCCACCACCTAAATCGTAGATGGCAATAATCCCCTCTTGTCCAGAGTCTAAACCATAAGCAATTGCTGCCGCCGTAGGCTCGTTAAGTAAACGCAAGACTTTAATGCCCAACAAGCCAGCAGCATCTTTTGTACCTTGGCGCTGTGCGTCATCAAAATAAGCAGGAACCGTGATCACTACGCCCTCGAGTGACCCACCTAATGTTTTTTCGGCGCGTTCTACAAGTGGCTTTAATATTTCTGCCGAGACCTGGATAGGATTAACTTGACCACCAGCTGTGTTAAACAGTGGCAACCCGTTCTCACTGGCAGAGAAATGATACGGTAATGACTGCTCTTTAGCCTGAATATCGGTTAGGCTTCTGCCCATAAATCGCTTGACCGAAACGATAGTATTAAGCGGATCTTGAGCTGAAAAATGCTCAGCATCCACACCAACCTGCACCAACTGCTCGCTGTAGCGAACAACCGAGGGAATGGCATGGACTGCATTTTCGTTGGGTAAGGTGTCAGCAACGCCACTTCGTACAGCAGCCACTAATGAATTGGTGGTCCCTAAATCGATACCCACCGCTAATCGATGTTGATGAGGAGCCGCGCTTTGTCCGGGTTCAGCAATTTGCAAAAGTGCCATATCTATCCAACTTAAAAAATAAAGGCCCAATCAAGATTGAGCCAGTCAACAATTGATTGCCTCTAAAAAAGAGCGTCTTCTGCCCTAGCGAGTTCATCTTGTAATTTTGCCATAAATTTCAGTTTACGTATCATATCCGCAACGTTTAGCAGATCTTGCTCACTATCGCTGCCGATGAGTTTACTCATCTGCGATTTTATTTGAGCCGTGTAGTCTGAAAAAGAGTGGTGTAACTGTTCGATATGCTCCTCAGGAGCATCGCTGTCAGTGATATCCTCAAGCGATTCTCGCCATTCCATCTGCTGCATTAAAAACTGGGTGTCTTTAACCGTTGTGGATTCATGACTCAAATCAAAGCCTTTGAGGCTCAAGATATGTTCAGCACGTAGAATGGGATGTTTTAAGGTGTTATATCCATCATTAACCTGAGCCGCGCGCTGAACCGCTATGCGTTTATCTTGCTCACTTGCGTTGGCAAATTTATCAGGATGCACCGCCCGCTGCAGATCGCGGTAGCGCTCTGCCAACAAGGCGGTATCAAGATCATATTCAGGCAAAAAACTAAACAACTCAAAATAGTTCATGTATTTAGATTCGGTAGTTAGACTGTAAAGCTTTCGCCGCAGCCACACTCCCCTTTTGCGTTAGGGTTATTGAACTGGAAACCTTCGTTAAGACCTTCTTTAATAAAATCTAACTCAATTCCCTGAAGATATACGAAGCTCTTAGCATCAATGATGATTTTCACATCTTCGATATCAAAGACTTCATCATCGGCATTCAGATCATCGACAAATTCTAGCACGTAAGCCATGCCTGAACAGCCAGAGGTTCTTAACCCTAAACGTAATCCAATACCCTTCCCGCGGCTAACCAAAAAGCTTTTTACTCGCTCGGCAGCCGCTGGAGTCATCGTTATTGCCATATTAACTCCGAATATTACTTGTCGTGCTTTGACTTGTAGTCTTCTAACGCTGCTTTAATCGCATCTTCTGCCAAAATAGAGCAGTGGATTTTAACAGGCGGTAAAGCAAGTTCTTCCGCAATATCCGTATTCTTAATCGCTTGTGCTTCTTCGATGGTCTTGCCTTTAACCCACTCTGTAACTAGAGAGCTTGATGCAATCGCACTGCCACAGCCGTAAGTCTTGAACTTTGCATCTTCAATGATACCATTTGCATCAATTTTTAGTTGTAGCTTCATCACGTCACCACAAGCTGGCGCACCAACCATTCCGGTCACAACTGATGAGTCGTTCTTGTCAAATGAACCTACGTTACGCGGGTTCTCATAATGATCTATTACTTTTTCACTGTAAGCCATGATTCTGCTCCAATCGCTCTATTCGTTTATTAGCCGGATTAATGATGTGCCCATTGAACCTTAGAAAGGTCAACGCCATCTTTAAACATCTCCCATAATGGAGACATCTCCCTTAAGTGACCAATAGACTTAGTAATGGTCTCTATCGCATGATCAATTTCTTCTTCTGTGGTAAAGCGGCCGATCGAGAATCGAATGGAACTGTGTGCCATCTCATCATTCAATCCTAACGCTCGCAGTACATAACTAGGCTCTAAACTCGCCGACGTACATGCAGAACCTGATGATACGGCAAGATCTTTTAGTGCCATCATCAAGGATTCACCTTCAACAAAGTTAAAGCTCACATTAAGGCTACCGCAATATCTTTGCTCTGCATCACCATTAATGTAGGTTTCTTCAATATGCTTGATACCATCCCACAATCTGTCACGTAGACGACGAATACGAGCGTTATCGATTTCCATATCGGTTTTAGCAATAGCAGCCGCTTCACCCATACCCACAATTTGATGAGTTGCTAAGGTACCACTGCGCATTCCCCGCTCATGTCCGCCACCGTGCATTGTCGCTTCTAAGCGAATACGTGGCTTACGACTAACATACAATGCGCCAATCCCCTTAGGGCCGTACATCTTATGAGCAGAGATAGACATCAAATCGACTTTTGTCTGCTGAACATCGACAGGCAACTTACCAACACTTTGCGCCGCATCAACATGGAAAATCACTTTCTTTGCACGGCATAACTCGCCGATGGCATCGATATCGTGGATCACACCAATTTCATTGTTAACATGCATTAAGCTCAACAAAATAGTGTCTTCACGCATTGCCGCTTCAATATCTGCCAGCGGGATAATGCCGTTAGCACCAGGCGCAAGATAGGTAACTTCGTAACCTTCGCGCTCAAGTTGACGGCACGTATCAAGTACTGCCTTATGCTCAGTTTTACTGGTGATGATGTGCTTACCCTTTTTATGGTAAAAATGGGCAACACCTTTAATTGCTAGGTTATCTGATTCGGTCGCACCTGAGGTGAACACAATCTCTCGAGGATCGGCATTAATCAGCTCAGCAACTTGATTACGAGCGATGTCAACAGCCTCTTCAGCTTGCCAACCGTAACGGTGCGAACGCGATGCTGGATTACCAAAAATCCCGTCCATTGTCATACATTGCATCATTTTCTCTGCAACACGAGGATCGACTGGCGTTGTTGCAGCATAATCTAAATAAATAGGAAGCTTCATCTCACACTCCGTACTTAGCAGTCCTAGGATTGACTGCTT
This sequence comes from Shewanella colwelliana, assembly GCF_001735525.1. Taxonomy (NCBI): domain Bacteria; kingdom Pseudomonadati; phylum Pseudomonadota; class Gammaproteobacteria; order Alteromonadales; family Shewanellaceae; genus Shewanella; species Shewanella colwelliana. The sequence goes on along the minus strand of NZ_MCBT01000048.1, from coordinate 37,899 downwards.
ACCACGTACAAATATTAAAAATTAGTTTAATAACAAAGTTAACTTATGCTGTTACTCTTTGTTCCTGTTGCATTTTATCTTGCTTAACTGAAATAAACTGCACATCACGTTTATTCATCAATCCCGCTAGACTAATGCCATTTAAAAAATCTGAAATTTGTTTACTCAAATCGCCCCATAATGAATGCGTTAAACAACGCGTTCCACTCTGGCAATTACCTAAACCTTGACAGCGCGTCGCATCAACTGACTCATCAACGGCTCTAACAACCATGCCTACAGAGATCTCACCCGCGTCATATCCAAGGCGATATCCACCACCAGGACCTCTGACACTAGAGACTAATCCATGTTTTCTTAATTTAGCAAAAAGTTGTTCAAGATAGGAAAGAGAGATTCCCTGACGCTCGGAGATGTCAGCTAAGGGGACTGGGCCAGATGTAGAATGCATTGCAACATCTAACATTGCTGTTACTGCATACCGACCTTTAGAAGTAAGTTTCATAGCTACCACTGCTCTCAAAAATGCTTAAGCCAATTGGACCATACTTGAGTAATTTAGTCAAGTATAAAACCAAGCAATTTAGTCAGGTATTAATGGTGATTGCGAAACAGTAAATACCCTGTTTCTTTGGTGGGGTATTTAACCTGTTTCACTGGCAAGATTCAATGTCAAAGCGCAATTAATCTCACTATTTATTAAATAATGGGATCGAACTCATCTATTGCATGTTGACGCTTTTCAGCGGCGGCTTGTTCTACATCGCTAAACTCGTCGACTTCAAGCTCTGGTAAACGTTCGGTGCATACACTGCCGCCCATGCTTTGGACTGCTTGGCAAACCTCTTGTACCTTCGAGTCCATTAAGTGCATATGATCTAACATCTGACCAATAGCATTGGCAACGGGATCAGGGTTGTCTGGTGATACCGCATAAGCATCGAAGCCATACTTCTTTGCCATTTCAGTGCGGCGCTGAGCATGTTCTTTAGACTGTTCACTGGGTTTCGCCACTACGCGAGCAGGGATCCCCACAACCGTGGTGTCTTTGGGAACTTCTTTAACTACCACCGAATTGGAGCCGACTCGAGCACCATCATGCATAGTGATAGGTCCCAAGATTTGAGCGCCAGCCCCCACCACAACATTATTGCCTAACGTCGGATGCCGTTTGCCAGCCTGCCACGTGGTGCCGCCTAACGTTACACCGTGATATAGAGTACAATCATTACCGATCTCAGCAGTTTCACCAATCACCACACCCATTCCATGGTCGATAAAAAAGCGATCACCAATGGTTGCTCCAGGGTGGATCTCCACCCCAGTTAACCAGCGTGAAAAAGTTGATATCACTCGCGCAGTTAAGCACCATTTGCGCTTCCAGAGTTTATGACTGACCCTATGTATCCATATTGCTTGCATACCAGGGTAATTAAGCAATATCTCTAGCGTGCCATTTGCCGCAGGATCTCTGTGATAGATGGATTCGATGTCATCTTTGATTCTGGAGATTACGCCCATGAACTACTTTTCCTTTGTTAGCGCTTCTTGCTCATCGTTAGCTGGTTTATTAGCTATTGCGACTTTCTTATCAACTGAGGTCAAGATACCCCGCAAGATATTCATCTCTTGGCTCTCGATTCGTGCGCGACTAAATAAACGGCGTAGCTTGGTCATCACCTGGCCAGGATGTTGTTTAACAATAAAGCTTGTTGACAACAAGGTTTGCTCTAGATGATTAAAAAAGTTCTCTTGCTCTTTCGCTAGCGGATACTCCACCTCTTCAACCATCTCTTGCGTCTGATTAAGGTGAGCTACGCGCGCTTCGTAACAGATAATCTGCACGGCTTGTGCTAAGTTGAGCGACGTATATTCAGGGTTAGCAGGAATCGCTACATGGTAATTACACTTTTGCAGCTCTTCGTTCGTCAGTCCGTTATTTTCTCGGCCAAATACAATCGCGACAGGACCCTTAATGGCTGAGCCAACCAATTTCTCACCCGCTTGACGCGGATCAAGCATTGGCCAATCCAGCGTGCGGCTACGCGCACTGGTCGCTATCACAAGACTACAATCTGCGATAGCATCGGCTAAGGAGTCAACGGTAACAGCATGTTTTAAGATATCAGATGCACCTGCAGCCAAGGCAACAGAGTGGCCGTCTGGCGCCACTTTAGGCTCGGCAAGATAGAGGGTCGATAACCCCATCGTCTTCATTGCACGGGCGGTTGAACCTATATTTCCAGGATGAGAGGTGCCTACAAGCACTACACGAATATTGCTGAGCATGAAATTACTTAATTTCTTTCTATAGAACAATGTGCTTGATGGTATCACAGCACACAAAGATCCCTTAAATAAAAATCTCTATTTGATATAACCATAAAATATCGTATAATACGCGCCGATTATTTATATCTGTTCTTTAACATCCAGGGGATTGTAATGCATCCGATGCAGACTATTGCTGTGCGCGCCGCTCGCGCCGCCGGCCAAACAATTTTGCGCGCCTACACTGAGCTTGACCGTGTAGAAGTTAGCAATAAAGGTATCAATGACTACGTAACAAACGTAGATAAAGAAGCTGAAGCTGCCATTACATATCAAATTCGCAAGTCTTACCCAGACCACACTATCGTCGCTGAAGAAGGTGGTGAAAGTCAGGGTGATAATAAAGATTACATGTGGATTGTTGATCCCTTGGATGGCACTAACAACTTTGTTAGAGGCATTCCCCACTTCTCCGTATCTATCGCAGTCCAATACAAAGGCAAAACTGAAGTTGCCGTCGTTTACGATCCTATTCGTGACGAATTGTTTACTGCTGTGCGCGGTAAAGGTGCAAAACTTAACGATTTCCGTATTCGTGTCAGCAAAGCAAATGATTTAGATGAAGCACTTGTTGCTACAGGCTTTCCTTTCAAAGCAAAACAACATACTGAAACCTACATGAAGCTATTTGCATCGACGTTTGCCCAATGTGCTGACGTTAGACGTGCAGGCTCTGCGGCACTTGACCTTGCTTATGTTGCTGCAGGTCGTATGGACGCATTTTTTGAAATCGGCCTTAAGCCTTGGGATATCGCTGCAGGTGAGCTTATTGTCCGTGAAGCAGGTGGTACTGTCACCGATTTCACTGGCAACCATAGCTATATGAGTTCAGGCAATATCATTGCTGGCACACCAAAAGCGACCGTTTCACTAGTAAAGAACTTCCGTCCACTGTTGAGCGAAGCACTTAAGCGTTAATATTGCGCCAACAGGAAACAGTAAAAAAACCGTCACATTTATGTGGCGGTTTTTTTATATCTGAAAAAATACGTTAGCCAACCATTTACATGTATTATTTTTACACCTTATAATACCCGACACTTTTACTCAGTTATTAAAGTCCACATATGCTCAATATAGATGAACCGTCAGACCGTCAACCCAACTGGCCATTTCTGCGTTTAGGCTTTCGTCCATTCTTTCTCTTGGGCACCTTGTTCAGCATTGTTGCTATGGGTCTTTGGGGAAGCTTTTTCCTTGGGCAGATGAGCTTTACACCACATGGCAATCCGCTTTGGTGGCATGGTCATGAGATGATATATGGCTTTGTTATGGCAATCGTTGCTGGATTTATTCTAACGGCCTCACAAACCTGGACAGGACAACCAAGCATAAAAGGAAAAGCCTTAGGCCTTTTGGTGCTGCTTTGGCTTATCCCGCGTGTGTTGCTTATTCAACGTCAATGGTTTCCATTTGAACTGGTTGCCTCTATAGATCTTTTATTTGCTCCATTAGTCGCATGGATATTGGGCAAACAGGTCATTGTCGTAAAGCAGTGGCGCAACTTTGCCTTCATTCCAATTTTTCTACTACTCAGTATTGCTAACGCTCTAAGCTATTATGGCGTTCTCACTCGCGACCTAGCATTGGTCACCCAAGCGTTTCACGGTGCGTCGATCTTAATGGTGACAATTGTGGCACTGATTGGTGGTCGAGTAGTCCCTTTTTTCACAGATAGAGCGACGACCTGGCAGCGAGTAGAGAGTCTTGCATGGCTAGAAAAGCTCACATTTATCAGCCTTATCTTACTATTTGCTGCCAACATCATCGGCAATGCCCTCGCTATCCAAATTATGGCAATGATTGCTGGTACTACCTTGCTATTTAGATGGTCTCGCTGGGGAGTTCAGTCAACGCTGCGTGTCCCTCTATTATGGTCATTGCACCTTAGCTACCTATTTATTCCTGTCGGCTTGCTCTTGATGGCTACCGGACTAAATTTCTCGGCAGGCTTACATGCCATGACGGTTGGAGGCCTAGGTGGCATGATTCTCGCGATGATGGCGCGGGTGTCATTAGGTCACACCGGGCGTAACCTTGTGCCGCCAAAAACTATGGTCCTCGGGTTTGGACTCATCTTAATCGCAGCAACCTCGCGAGTGCTGGCCGCGCTCCTCCCCCAACAATTTAGTTTATGGCTAGCGATTGCGATACTAAGTTGGATATTGGCCTTTGCTAGCTTTTTTATCTGCTATATGCCAATTTTGGTAAAGCCACGTATCGACGGCAGACCCGGTTAGTGCTAGGCGACAAGGATAATTAACGCCAATATGTGAATGAAATCACAAACATCGGCTAGCGTAGCGAGCAATAGTTGTTACCATCTATAAAAACACTAACGAGAGTTATTATGGGAAAGCTATATAGCCGATATGGGTCAAAAAGCTTAAAAGCGGTTGAACATTTTGTATTAATTATCATCGCTATTGCGACCATCATCGCCATTGGACAAGAGATTGTACACGTTGTAAAGATGGGTGAAGTCACACTGGCTGACTTGCTGCTGCTATTTATCTATCTCGAAGTGTTAGCTATGGTAGCTAATTACGCCGAGTCGGGTAAGTTGCCGGTGCGTATGCCTTTGTATATCGCTATTGTTGCGCTCGCGCGTTATCTCATACTCGATATGAAAGCCATGGACGATTGGCGTATCCTTGCTATATCGGTATCAACGTTAATACTTGCCGGCACAGTAATCGTCATTCGTTGGGGCCAGCTCAAGCTCCCCTACCCAAGAAATGAAGAAGAGCGATAATAACACCTGCTGCGCTCTATATTCATCGGGCGCACTTTACCCCCCAGTTTTGACTACTATTTCTTATTAAAACTGTGCTACGTTTAAAGCATAATGTGCATCGTCCATTAACAGAAAGGAATAATCTGATGGAAGCAACCCACGAAGAGTTTGATGAACGTCGTAAATCGTTACGTGTAGATATGGAAGCAGAAAGAGTGCTGGTTTCATGGACTGACAGTAATGGCGAGCCTCTGACTGACGATGGAATCTGTATCGATCTCGCTCGCCGCGGGGTATTGATTGAGTATAAACAAGCTTTTAATGTTGGTGACTTAGTCGCAATTACCTTTAACCCGGATAGTGACAAACAAAATCAAATCAGGGGTCAAGTTTGTCGCTGTAACCAATGCCACGATCAAAGTTACCATATCGCTTTACAAATTATTTAGTGATATCAGCTAACTAATCGATGCCAGTTAGCGCAGTTTCTAAAACTCTGTTCTATACTGAAAACACTTTACAGACTTTACTGTTAGTACAACGTTTGAGGGGGAAGAGGTATGATTCTGCTGGTCGGTGGTGAAAAAGGCGGCGCAGGCAAAAGTTGTCTAGCTCAGAACATCGCAGTTCATATTACACAAAAGCATAATGCCAATGTTTTAATGGTCGATTGTGACCCTCAGCGTACAACCTCAGACTGGATCCAGGCACGTAATGAGGATCCAAGCCTGCCAGCCATTAACTGTATTCAACTCTACGGCAAGATCCGCAATGATTTACTTGGGCTTGATGAGCGATTTGACTATGTCATTGTCGATTGTGGTGGTCAAGATAACTTAGCCATGCGTGCAGCCATGTCGGTAGCGACCTATGTTGTGCTCCCACTTAGGCCAAAACGTCGTGACTTGAAAACCTTGCCCCATATGGAAGATATGCTTAGTACCTGTAAAATGGTCAACCCTAAAATGGTCGCCACCATAGTAATGACCCAATGCCCTTCACTGCCAAGTCAATATAAACGCATTCTCGAAGCAAAAGAGGTGGTTGAGTCATTTGGATTAAGGGTATTAAATGCTGTCACATTCAGCCGTAATATTTACGACGATAGCGAAGAGCAAGGCTCTTCAGTGATTGAAATAGAGCCCGAAGGTAAAGCCGCTATTGAAATACGTGCTATAGCCGACGAACTATTTGCCATACCGCCAGAAAATTCCTATGAGCTTAACTGATTTAAAACGGCGTAAACCCAAACCACGAAAAAAGCTTTCCGTGGAAGAGTTTATTGAAGATGCCAATAACTATGCATTTGGTCAGCCGAGCCTTGCGAAGAAAACACGCAAAAAAAAGCCGACTAATGAGTCGATGGAATTAAAAAAACAGTCGACCAAGATTTATCGGCACGCGACGTTCACACTTACCGAGCAAAGTATTGAACAGTTAAATGAGTTAGCTAAAACCGCTAATGTGGCTAAATCTAGACTGATCCGCATGATGATCACCGATTTCGCTACTAAAGATAAAAATGAGCTAGCCAGTATCATCGAAAACAGTCTAGATTAGCCACCTCTAGCGGCGTTGGAGGTAGCTAGTGGTTGCAGATCCGCTCTGCTGCCGTTTCAATCCCCTCTTCAGATGCGGTAAATTTCCCCTTTGCCTCCAAAAATTGGATCAGTGCTTGCGCATCCATCTCACTTGCAGAGCAAGTGTGGTACCTTGCTTGCTCACCAAAACGTTGCACCATAATCTTTTCTAACTCTTGCTTAGTTACCGCTCGACCGAGCGACAACATCAACTCCATCACTTGATGACCATGAATTGAATCAGACATACAACCTCTAAAAGATATAAATTATATGTGACTTTATATCCTATTATTAATACTTAAACCTTGATCTGTTCCGCAAAGCTAAACTGTTGTTTACTATTCACAGCCAATGCTATGCTCAAACCTATCAGCTCGCCAACCCCGTCGGCAACCTAAGGTAACTATGCAGTTAATTCTCTTACTGACTCAACAGATGTGTTTGTATTTGGTTATCGTTTATCTGTTGAGTAAAACCCCTTTATTTAAACTCTTTGCAGAAACGGCAACGCGTCTTCCTCATAAGGTATACATCTATTTTATCTTCTCTGGCTTTTGCGTTATGGCAACCTATTTTGGCGAGCAAACCAACGATGCAATCGCCAACACCCGTGCAATGGGGGCGGTGCTTGGTGGACTGCTCGGCGGTCCAGTCACAGGTTTTCTTGTGGGGTTAACGGGCGGATTGCATCGCTACAGCATGGGCGGGTTTACCGATATCGCATGCGCTATCTCAACCACCCTAGAGGGTCTTTCAGCTGGAATGGTGGGCCTCTATCTAAGAAAAATCGATAAAAGTGAACTGGTTTACACTCCGATGCTAGTGTTTCTCGTGACGTTTTCAGCAGAAATGATGCAGATGGGGGTCATTTTGGCAGTGGCCAAGCCTTACAGTGACTCATTGGATTTAGTTAAACAGATTGCCTTACCTATGCTGCTTGTCAATTCTGTAGGGGCTGCACTGTTCATGAGCATGGTACGAGATCAAAAAACCATGTTTGACAAATTATCATCAGCATTTTCCACCAAGGCACTCAAAATTGCCGAGCGCAGCGTGGGAATACTATCCAGAGGATTCGATCAAGAGAGTAGCACTAAGGTTGCCCAGATTATAATTGAAGAGACTCAAGTAGGAGCGGTAGCCATTACCGACAGGGAAAAGCTCCTTGCATTTATCGGCATTGGCGATGACCACCATATTCCAGGGACCCCAATCTCGTCACAAATAACCCAAGATGCTATTGATCAAAATTGTGTCATGTTTGCTGATGGCGTTGAAACTCGTTACGCCTGCTCCATTTCCAGCCACTGCCGCCTAGGCTCCAGCCTGGTTATTCCACTAAGGTGCGAATCAGAGGTTATTGGCACCATCAAACTCTATGAACCAAAGAATAAGCTGTTTCTCAACATCAATCGGACACTAGGTGAAGGCATTGCGAGGTTGATGTCAAATCAGATCCTCTTCGGTCGATATGAGCAACAGCAAAACTTGCTGACTCAAGCGGAATTAAAACTATTACAAGCACAAGTCAATCCACACTTTCTCTTTAATGCGCTTAATACGGTCGCGGCGATTATTGGTCGAGATCCCATCATGGCTCGGCAGCTGATCCAACATCTAGCCCAGTTCTTACGTATTAACCTTAAGCGCACAACAGGCCTGGTCACTCTAGCCGATGAGTTGGAACATATTGATGCATACTTAATGATTGAGAAAGCGCGGTTTTTCGATAAATTAAATGTCGATATCAAGATTCCGCCAGCACTAAACCAATATAAGTTACCTGCATTTACTCTTCAGCCATTAATAGAAAATGCGGTCAAACATGGTACTTCTCACCTTTTTGAGACAGGAGAGATCAGCGTGAGTGGCGCAATAGAAGAAGATTTATTAATATTAGAAGTCACTGACAATGCGGGCCTCTACCCTGATAACCAAGATGATGATAATTCAGGCTTGGGGATGTCTATCGTCCATAAACGAATTCAAAACTTATTTGGTAATGAATACGGGGTCGATATCGCGTGCGAAAGAGACCGCTTTACAAAAATAATTATTAAACTGCCACTCATCACAGCTTCTCAACCGGACACATTATCGTGATAACTTGCCTGATCATTGACGACGAACCTTTTGCCCGTGACGCACTGTGCGATCAGTTAGCTCAACACACCGAGTTAGCCGTTATCGGCCAATGCAGTAATGCTATTGAAGCGATGCAATTGATCACCAAGCTCAAACCTCAACTGATTTTTGTCGATATACAGATGCCAAAGATCACTGGCTTAGAGATGGTTGCTATGCTCGATCCAGACACCATGCCAAGGGTGGTATTTGTCACAGCTTACGATGAATATGCCATTAAAGCATTTGAAAACCATGCATTTGACTATCTGTTAAAACCCGTTGATGAAAAGCGATTACAGACCACGATTCATCGCGTAAAGAAAGATCTTGCGCCACGTTCCCTTGAATTGATTTTACCCAAGCAGCTAGAGCATGTCCCTTGCTATTGCGGCAATCGGTTGAAAGTGATCAATGTTGATGAGGTAGAGTTTGCATTCAGTGATCTTAGTGGTATTCATGTCACCACTTGTCTCGAGCAAGTGCATACCCATTTAACCTTAAAAGTCTTAGAAGAAAAAACGCATTTAGTGCGTTGCCATAAGCAATATCTGGTTGCCCCTAACGCCATTAGCGAAATATTAGTCCAGGAAAATGGCGCTGAAGTGCTTACCCATTCAGGTAAGCGAGTGCCAGTATCAAGACGTTTTCTTAAACCACTTAAGCAACTCTTTGGTTTTCACTAAACACTGTTAACTACGCTATATAACCGCTTAATCCCCATATTCGACCACTCAGTTAATTGTCAGTTTTCATAAAATCCTGATTCGTTACACTCATGTTAACTTTTATTGGGGAGTAAAGATTATGATGTGGTTTTTAATGTGTATTGGCCTACTGTTAGGTGGCTACTTTATCTACGGCAAATTTGTCGAAAAAGTGTTTGGCATTAATGAAGCCCGCCAAACCCCTGCTTTTACTAAAACTGACGGCGTAGACTTTGTACCCATGTCTAAAGGCAAAGTCTACCTCATCCAACTACTCAACATCGCGGGTGTTGGTCCTATTTTTGGCCCAATTCTTGGTGCTCTTTATGGCCCTGCGGCCATGTTATGGATCGTATTTGGTTGTATTTTTGCAGGCGCCGTCCACGACTACTTCTCTGGTATGCTCTCTGTACGTAACAACGGCCAATCAGTTCCTAACCTTGCCGGTAAATACTTAGGTAAGAGCGCGAAACATTTCATGAATGTTTTTGCCATTATTCTACTCCTACTCGTCGGTGTGGTATTTATCTCTGCGCCAGCAGGCTTATTAGGTAAGTTGACAGGCTGGGATGTCAGTATCTTCCTTGGTTTTATCTTCGCTTACTACCTCATCGCCACCATAGTGCCAGTCGATAAAATCATTGGCCGCCTGTATCCATTCTTTGGCGCCTTACTGCTGTTTATGTCTGTGGGGTTAACTATTGCACTTATCGTATCAAGCGAGCACACCTTACTACCTGGATTTAGCGCTGGCGATTTCTTAACTAACCTAAACCCAAATGATATGCCACTATGGCCTGCATTGTTTATCACCATCGCGTGTGGCGCCGTATCGGGCTTCCATGCAACCCAATCTCCGTTGATGGCGCGTTGTGTAGAAAACGAATCAAATGGTCGCTTTGTCTTCTACGGTGCCATGATAGGTGAAGGTGTTATCGCGCTAATCTGGTGTGCTATCGCACTTTCATTCTTCGGCGGTGTAGCAGGGCTTAATGAAGGCATGGCGGGTAACCCTGCTAACGTGGTTTATGAAGCTTCTACTGGTCTTCTAGGCGCTGTAGGTGGATTCATGGCAATCTTAGGTGTGATTGTTCTGCCTATCACTTCTGGGGACACAGCATTCCGTTCAGCGCGCCTAATTTTAGCCGAGTTCTTCAAAATGCCACAAACGGCGCTACCTAAGCGTTTGATGCTCGCTATTCCACTATTCATCATGGGAGCCATCTTAACTCAAGTTGATTTTGGTGTGATTTGGCGTTACTTCGGTGTTGCTAATCAAACAACCGCTGTAATGATGTTGTGGACAGCATCGGCCTACCTACTACGTCACAATAAATTCCACTGGATCTGTACGATACCAGCGATGTTTATGACTACGGTTGTGATTAGCTTCCTACTTAGCTCAGAAAAACTAGGCGCAGGTTTACCAATGACACTCTCTACAGTCGCAGGCATTGTCGCCACATTAGTCATAACAGCTCTTGTCGTCGTGAAGACTAAAGGAAAAGGTGAAGACGTTTTGCCTGAAGAGGCTTAATTCTCTTAACCCATAGAACAAAAAAGCCAGTCAAATGACTGGCTTTTGCTTTAAATGCCGATCACTCTTTTAATCGCTCTGGAATAATGTGCACACTGCCTAAATCACTCGACAACCACACCTCACCTTCGCTGATGTTAAATTGTAGGATCATACTGCGGGTAACGAGTTCTCCCATCGCCTTAACTGCGTCTTCAGGAATGTTCCACACTTTGAGATTGTTATAACGGGTAAACGCTTGTTGGTTTTGTTGCCACCAAATTGGCACACTGCGTCCGCCATAGGCGAACAGCTGCACTTGCTTTGAACGTCCACAGGCTTTTCGCACCCATTTCTCGTCGCTCTGACCAAACTCAATCCATAATTCGATCTCATCACTTAGCGACTTCTGCCATAGCTCAGGCTCATCCTCGACACACAATCCCTTACTAAATTGCAATGATTCACTAGCATTCATCGCAAAGGCCAATAGACGAACCATCATACGAGAATCGGTTTCAGAGGGATGTTGGGCGATTGTCAGCCCATGATCTTGATAATAGCCTCTATCCATATCGGCTATCTGCAGTTGCACTTTATAAACGGTTGCTTTAGGTGCCATGTTTTCAACTACCTGATAAATGTTGCGCCTAGTCTACCCTAATTTAGCCACAACAGGTTCACAGGTTTTAAGCAGAAACAAATTCAACTACAAGGAACCTGCTTTGATATGTTTAGCCATAGGGAAATGAGCGACAAGCTGCTTTACCAGTTCTGGTGATCCATAAATCAATAGGCGATCGCCCTGCTGATAGTGCTCGGTGATTTGACTTAAAGGTAATCCTTCACTGCGAGAGGCATCGCGTCTAACAAGCTCTAACAAGGATGTTGGCAATGGCGTCTCACTACACAATAGATCCAAACGTTGTAACAGCGGCATCGCCGCAATAGGTAGCAGCTGCACAGGAGTCTCATTATCAATCAGTATGATTTCGCCCGTACTGCATAAGTTGTTAAAGCTATTGTCATAATGAAACTGTGTCTCTGCGTCATAACGATCGCCATTGGCATTAAAAAACTGCTCCCAAAATAGCTTACGTTGACTAAAAATAGGTAATCGTTGCTGCACATCGACTCTACGCTCAGCAATAAAATCAAATAACTCACTGAGTGAAGGTGCAAGCCAGGTTTCTAGGCGTGAACGCAACTCTCTGGCAAACACTGGAGCAGCCCCTGCGGTGCTAATCGCAACCTGTAACCGGCCTCTGTCGACAATTGATGGCGTAATAAAGCGGCATAGACTTGGTGCATCAACCACATTGACCCATATTCCGTGTGCTTTGGCATGAATCGCCATGGTGCGGTTAAGTTCATCGTCCGCTGTCGCCATATACAGTAGGTCAAGCTTATCCAGATCTTCAACCATCACTTGACGCTCAATTAGCGTTATGCGACCGCGTTGGGCGTATTGGCGTACTTCATCGCATACTACTGGTGCAATAACCTTAATGTTTGCTTCAGTCCTTGCCAACAGATCGAGTTTTCTACTGGCAACCTCACCAGCCCCCACAATCAACACGTGTAACGATTGGGTGTCAACAAACAGCGGAAAATACTGCATGATATGGCTTCTCTTTAATTATTGCGGAAACTAGCAAAAGCGAATCGACCCATAACATACCAAATGTAGGCCAATCTTTAACGGTTTAACTCTGCGGAAATTCAACGAATTTAAACTAACTAAGCAGCTCACTGCGCTCTGCGCTGCACTGCCAACACAACTCAAAATTGCCTTCATTCATTTCATGACACTTCACACATTGCCATTTAGGGCTTTCGCTGTTGAGTGACTCAAGCTGTTTTCGTGCTAGCTCATATTGGGATTCGGCGACCCATAGCTCTACATCTTGCAAATCCACGGGTAATTCACCAATCCCGCCTAATAAAGCTTCACCTCTAAGCTCGACACCTATACCGCAGGCTTCAAGCATCCCTTTCCAACTGTGTGCCTGTAATAGGTTGCCACCTGCGACCAATCTACTGCGCTCTTCCATGTTGTTATCCTCTACGACTATTGCTCTTCCGGCAAATTATTAAGGTTATACAATCAGTATCAATGCCAATTCTTCGAACCATAAAATTATAGCACTGCTACAACTTATCAAGCCGCTTAGGAAACGGTTTAAAATTCTGCAATGGCATAACTGCCAAACATCCTATCCCCAAAGCAGTCCGTATGTCGAGAAGGAATATGGCCAATCGTAGGATTTTAGCGCATAAAAAAAGCCACTTTGAGTGGCTTTTTTCTCACGCAAATGATTAAGGCATTAACGCATCTTGATCCGCACCCTCTTTTTCAATCTCAACTGGCATCATGTGTTCACGATTAATACCCAGTTTAACTGCAAGGAAACTTGCTACATAGATTGACGAGAACGTACCCACAAAAATCCCCATCAGCAAGGCTGTTGCGAAGCCATGGATCATGGTGCCACCTTTTAAGAATAGCGCCACAACCACCACAAGCGTGGTTCCTGTGGTGATAATTGTACGGCTCATGGTTTGCGTAATTGAGTTGTTAACAATCTCAACTGGTGTGCTTTTACGCATCTTGAGAAAATTCTCACGAATACGGTCAAATACAACAATGGTATCGTTAAGCGAGTAACCTACAACCGTCAGAACACCAGCCAAAACAGTCAAATCAAACTCCAACTGAAATAGCGAGAATACCCCAAGCGTAATAATCACGTCATGAGCCAATGCCGCGACAGCACCAAGTGCTAAGCGCCATTCAAAACGGAAAGATACGTAAATTAGGATACAGATTAAGGCAACCAATACCGCTAAACCGCCCTGCTCAGCAAGTTCTTTACCGACTTGCGGTCCAACAAACTCAACGCGCTTTTGCGTCACATTTTGGTCGATACCGGATGCGGCTTCCATCACATGAGCAACTTGAATGCCGCTCTTGACGTCTTCTTTTACTGGTAGGCGAACCAATACATCACGACTTGAACCGAAGTTCTGCACCACTGCACCATCTGTTTCTTCTGAGGTTAAGGTGTTACGTAACTTGTTTAAATCAACCGCGCTGGAAAACTCCATTTCAACGACTGTGCCGCCGGTGAAATCTAATCCCCAGTTAATTCCTTTTGTCGCCAACGATCCTAAAGAACCAAGCACTAAAATAAGTGACAAGATACTGATCGGCACTGCATGACGTAAGAAGTTGATCGAGCCTTTAATTGATAAAATCTGGAACATGGTCAACTTCCCCTTAAATAGACAGTTTCTTCACGCGCTTACCACCCCACATCGCATTCACGATTGAGCGAGTACCGACGATGGCAGTAAACATTGACGTGGCAATACCTATCATCAGTGTTACCGCGAAGCCTTTAACGGCACCGGTACCCACAGCAAATAGAATTAACGCTGTCATAAAGGTGGTGATGTTAGCATCCGCAATCGTTGAGAATGCATTGCCATACCCTTCGTGTATCGCTTGTTGCACGCTTCGGCCTGCCCGCAACTCTTCACGAATACGCTCGTAAATTAGTACGTTACCGTCAACAGCCATACCCACAGTCAGTACCATACCGGCAATACCTGGTAGGGTAAGAACTGCGCCAGGGATCATCGACATCACACCAACTACCATCACAAGGTTGGCTGTTAATGCAAGGTTAGCTATCAGACCAAAACCACGGTAGTAGACCAACATGAAGATAAGCACGACTGCCATACCCCAGATCATCGCCTGCACACCATTTTCAATGTTTTCAGCACCTAAACTTGGACCAATTGTGCGTTCTTCAACAATAGAAACAGGTGCAATCAAAGCACCAGCACGTAATAGCAAGGCAAGATTTTGCGCTTCAGAATGATCAAGTCCAGTAATGACGAAGTTACGCCCTAGACGAGCCTGAATGGTCGCCACTGAGATCACTTCCTCAATTTTGTCCATCTTGACACTACCGTCAGGATTCTTAGCACCGTTATCTTTATACTCAATGAACAAGGTCGCCATCGGCTTACCGATATTGTCTTTGGTCACATTTGAGAAGATAGAGCCCCCCTTAGCATCGAGATTAATCGATACCTGTGGACGACTATACTCATCGAAACTTGGCTGTGCGCCTTGAATATGGTCACCGGTCAACATCACCGCTTTTTGCAAGGCAACTTGACCGCCTTGACGACGCTCATAAATTTGAGAACTGGCAGCAATACGACCACTCGCTATAGCGGCAGCGTCAGCTTTTTCATCAACCATATGGAATTCAATCGATGCCGTCGCGCCTAAAATATCTTTAGCACGTGCCGTGTCTTGAACACCTGGTAATTCGACGATGATACGTTCTGCGCCCTGGCGTTGTACCACAGGCTCAGCAACACCCAATTCGTTTACACGATTACGCAATGTAGTGATGTTTTGCTGTAGAGCCTCTTCCTTAATCTGCTTAAGGTAGACTTCACTCATGTTGGCAAGCAACAGGTAATTGTCACCTGAAGAGATATCGCTAAAGACCATATCGTTACTGCGTGTCTTTAGGAAGCGCTCAGCTTTGGCCAAGTTTTCTGCGTCGCGGAACTGAACCTCAATACCTTTTGCAGACTGGCGAATACCCGAATAACGGATCTTCTCGCTGCGAAGGTCGGTTCTGAAATCAGCGATCTTAGCTTCGGTCATCTTACGAATTGCTTCGCTCATGTCCACTTCCATAAGGAAATGCACACCACCACGTAGATCGAGACCCAATTTCATTGGGCTACCGCCCAAGGACTCTAACCACTGTGGCGTTGCCGGTGCTAAGTTCAATGCAACGATAAACTTATCGCCAAGTGATTCAGCAATCGCTTCTTTCGCTAGCAATTGCTGGTCGGCATTGGCCACTCTCACTAACAGTTGACCATCCTCAAGTTCTGAGCGTTTTACCGCGATGCCTTTAGTCGACAATATTTCATTGACTTGCGTCTGAGTTGAAACATTGACTTCAGCACCACGAGTGGCCACAACTTGTACAGCATGGTCTTCACCAAATAAATTTGGTATTGCGTAGAAGGCACCCACAGCGATGATGATCATCACCATTAGGTTCTTCCACATTGGGTATTTATTTAACACACCATCGCCCTCTTGGCTTAAAGTGACTTAATTTACAACTTAAAGTGACTTAATAGACCCTTTAGGCAAAACAGCCGCAATGTAATCCTTCTTAATTGTGATTTCGCTCGTTTCATTGATGGTCAACAATACGTAATCATTTTCGTCGCTGATCTTAGCAATTTTGCCAAGAATACCGCCGCTAGTTAACACTTCATCACCTTTGCTCAGCGAGCTCATTAGGTTCTTGTGCTCTTTAACACGCTTTGACTGAGGACGGAAAATCATGAAGTAAAAAATCAGGCCAAAGATGACCAACATGAATACCAATTCCATTGTTCCACCAGCGCCAGAAACAGGTGCATCGGCTGCATATGCGTTTGAAATGAACATAGTTCTCTCTTCTTATTAGCTAAAAATTAATCGATTAACTTAGGAACTTCACGACCTTGACTGGTATAGAACTCCTCAACAAAGGCGTCTAATGTACCTGTCTCGATTGCGCCGCGCAAACCTTCCATCAACATTTGGTAATAACGTAAGTTGTGGATGGTGTTTAAACGCGCACCTAATATTTCATTGCAACGATCTAAATGGTAAAGGTAAGCCCGTGAGTAGTTCTTACAGGTATAACAATCACACTTAGTATCGAGTGGTGACGTATCATCACGATGACGTGCATTACGGATCTTGATAACACCTTCACTAGTAAACAGGTGACCGTTGCGAGCATTACGAGTTGGCATAACACAATCAAACATGTCAACACCACGACGTACGCCTTCAACTAAGTCCTCTGGTTTACCGACCCCCATCAAGTAACGTGGTTTTTCAGTTGGGATTTTCGGACAAACATGCTCCAAAATGCGGTGCATATCTTCTTTAGGCTCACCCACTGCCAAACCACCGATGGCATAGCCATCGAATCCAATATTAACCAATCCCTCTAAACTCTCATCACGCAGATCTTCATACACACCACCTTGGATGATGCCAAAAAGCGAGTTAGGATTTTCTAATCGGTTAAACTCATCACGCGAACGTTGTGCCCAACGCAGTGACATCTGCATAGACTTACGCGCTTCATCTTCGGTTGCCGGATACGGAGTACATTCGTCAAAAATCATCACCACGTCTGAACCTAAAGAGTCTTGGATTTGCATAGACTTTTCAGGATCAAGAAAGATTTTTTCGCCATTGATTGGCGAACGGAAATGGACGCCCTCTTCGGTGATTTTACGAATATCGCCTAAACTGAAAACTTGGAATCCACCTGAGTCAGTCAAAATTGGACGCTGCCAATTCATAAAATCATGCAAGTCACCATGCTTGCGCATGATCTCTTCGCCTGGACGTAACCAAAGGTGGAAAGTATTACCTAATAAGATATCCGCACCCGTAGCGCGCACTTCTTCAGGCGTCATACCTTTCACCGTGCCGTAGGTACCAACCGGCATGAATGCGGGTGTTTCTACCGTGCCGCGTTCAAACACTAATCGACCGCGACGCGCACGACCATCAGTAGTATCTAATTCAAATTTCATAAATCACCTCGCCAGAGAAACAGTCTGACTATATTCCTCGCTGAAACATCTTCAACGACTATTAACAGATAGAGATAAGGGCAAACCTGTCAGTATCAACCCTTAAACGTAAAAATAAAAATACCCACCTTTGAAGGTGGGTGGGTATTTTAAAACAAAATGAAAGCTTAATTCGGTTTTTTAGTCACAAACATGGCATCGCCATAGCTAAAAAAGCGGTATTTTTCAGCAATCGCATGCTGGTAAGCTTCTTTTACCGCATCGAAACCAGCAAATGCGCTGATAAGCATAATGAGTGTTGACTCCGGCAGATGAAAATTGGTCACCATCGCATCAACAATTTGGAACTCATAACCCGGATAAATAAAGATATCTGTATCACTGCTATATGCTTGCAGTTCCCCCTCACTTGCCTTTGCGGCACTTTCAAGAGAACGTACGGATGTGGTACCAACAGCAATAACACGATTACCGGCAGCTTTGGTCACTTTTATCTGATCAACCACGGTTTGCGGCACTTCAGCCCACTCCGAATGCATCTTATGCTCTAAGATATTGTCAACACGTACTGGTTGAAAGGTGCCCGCCCCCACATGCAAGGTAACAAAAGCGGTATTCACGCCTTTCTCTTTCAATGCACTCAGCAGTGTGTCGTCGAAATGTAAACCTGCCGTGGGCGCAGCTACCGCACCTGGCTTTTGATTGTAAACCGTTTGATAGCGCTCTTTATCGGCATCATCATCAGGTCTATCTATATAGGGAGGCAATGGCATATGACCCACTTCCTCTAAGACTTCTAAAATGCTTTTGTCACTGTTTAAACCAAGCTCAAATAGCGTGTCATGGCGCGCTAGCATGGTCATTTCATAACCACCATCAAGGCAGACGATACTATTTGGCTTAGGGGATTTTGAGCTGCGAACATGAGCAAGTATACGTTTATCGTCAAGCATACGCTCAACAAGGATCTCAAGTTTACCGCCCGTTTGCTTTTGCCCAAATAGGCGCGCAGGGATCACCCGGGTATTGTTAAATACCATCAGGTCACCAGGGTTGACCATATCGAGAATATCTGTGAACTGTTTATCAGCAACCCTACCAGAGGGGCCATCTAACGTCAGCAGTCGTGATGCTGTACGTTCTGGCATTGGGTATCTTGCGATCAACTCATCAGGCAATTCGAAGGAAAAATCAGCTACACGCATAGTCTATCTCTACTTAGCATAAATCGGCCGCTAGTCTATTGGCTGACGTAGATAAGATCAAGATGATTAGGCTAGTTAGTGCTTTTATCCTCATCAGACAGCGGTTCGCTTTTCTGAAGGTCAAAATCTGCTTTACGATAACTGTGCTGCTCAAACGGAATATCTACCTGAACCCGCTTACGTTGAGTTTGCCGTTTCTTGCCTATGAATTTTGAAAACCAGTTCCACATCATCCATGATCCTTAAACCGATATTGTAATGAAAGAGAGTTATTGTCGTGCACATCCGTTAAGAACCCTCCACTCTGAGCGACAATTAACTTACCGAGGTCATGAAATAAAGGTTTCTTAGCACTAGCGGTCATGATAACGTGAAAACAGTGGTTTAACAAAGAAAATAAACTTTATCTAATGAACTTTTTGGCCCATCTTCACCTCGCTGATAACAGTAACACTTCCCTTGCAGCTAATCTGGCTGGCGATTTCGCCAAAGGTAATATCTCTGATCATCCTAAGAGGCTACAGCAAGGTATTTGGATGCATCGACAGATTGATGCATTAACAGATAGTCACGAACTCACCAAAGAGCTGCGCCAAGCCTTTCCAGCCAATTTACAACGTGCGGCACCCATTTTAATCGATTTGGCTTTCGATCATATATTGGCGAAGTATTGGGATGAATATCATAATCAAACCTTAGCCGATTTTGCCCAAACAGCCTATGACGCACTAGACAACACTGCAGAACTTCCAAAGCAGCTAATTGATATTATTCCGAACATGCGTCAACAAAACTGGTTGCTTGCCTATGAGGGACGCTGCGGACTCAATCAAACCATTGAGTCGGTTGCTAAGCGAGTATCTAAACCAGAGATTTTTAACGGTGCAGTAAAGACAGTTGAGAAGATGGATATAGAGATTGAGATCGCATTTAGGACCTTCTACCCGCAATTGATGGCCTATAGCCGCATCTGGACGCGACAAACTCCGGCTGAATATCTATAGCCGCCTAAACGTGAAATTATATCAGCGCGTCAAAGCGATCCATCAGGCGTTAACGCCTCAATCGTCGTGGCTAAAAGGGTTACGCGACCTAGCTATTTTTGGCCTTATCCTCTTTGCCGTTCTCAGCTATCAACAGCGCAATATGCTGAGGGAACAAGCACCTGACATCATGGCACTCACAACCCAAAACACAGTCGTGTCAATGGCGAAAGATGCGCCCACGCTGGTTTATTTTTGGGGTTCTTGGTGTCCGGTATGCCGCATCACCTCGCCCATGGTCAATGCGATCAATGACGATTATGCCGTTATTACTGTCGCAGTCGCTTCTGGGGGGAATGAGGATATCAATCAATATCTTACGGAACATGATTATCAATTCCCCGTCATCAATGATACCGAAGGTATGCATATACAATGGGGGGCATTGGCCTATCCTGCAATCTATGTTGTCGACCAAACAGGGCAAATAAGATATGTCACATCAGGTGTCACCACAACTTGGGGACTACGAGCCCGCTTATGGCTCGCCACCAATCTTTAAACCAGTTGGTACTTCTCCAGTCGATACAAAAACGCCTTATAACTCATGCCTAAAAACTTAGCCGCTTTAGTTCGATTCCCCTCATGTTTTGTCATCGCTTGTTGTAAGCAGTCTTTCTCAAATAGGTCCCACTCAATACCGGTTTCAGGCAGGATGAAGCCATTGGTATCTAACATTTGCGGCGTTAACGTTAACTCATTGACCATCTCTTGTTCATCACCAAGCAGCACGAAACGCTCAATCCGATTTGCTAGCTCACGCACATTACCCGGCCAAGGGTGATCCAGCAGGCATTTTAAGGTTTGACTGGACAATTTGGCAGTGGGCATTCCATATTGACGGCAGTGGATCTTCAAAAAATGTTCCACCAGCTGGCCCACATCTTCTCGGCGCTCTCGTAAAGCAGGCATATGAATAGGCACTACATTTAAGCGGTAATAGAGATCTTCTCTAAAGCGCCCTTCAGCCACTTCAACCTGCAGATCCCTATGGGTTGCCGCGATAACGCGAACATCTAATTTTAGCTCACCATTTTGCCCCAAACGAGAGATAACGCCCTCCTGTAAAAAGCGCAGTAAATTAGTCTGTTGCAGTAGCGGCAATTCACCGATCTCATCGAGAAACACAGTGCCGCCATCGGCCGCTTCAAGCTTGCCTATTTTTAAACTGTTGGCACCAGTGTATGCTCCTTTCTCAGCACCAAACAGTTCAGCTTCGGCCAATGACTCTGGAATCGCACCACAATTAATCGCTATAAAAGGTTTATGCTTTCGATTGGAGAGCTGGTATAACGCCCTCGCGGCCAACTCTTTACCTGTGCCACTTTCACCACCGATGAGCACAGTGGCATCGGTTGCGCTGACCCGCTGCACCCGTTGATACACTTTCTGCATCATGGTTGATTTACCCACTAAGCCAACGAGTTCTTGTTGTTGGGACAGCTCAGACGCCAAACGGCGATTTTGCTTTTTAAGCGCAATAGATTTGGCAACTTTATCGATAGCCAGCAATAGGGTTTGACGTTGATAAGGCTTGGCCAAATAGTCATCTGCACCAGCGTGCATCGCATCCACTGCATGGGTAATGGTGCCGTACGCTGTGGCGATGATAAACCCCATATCAGGTCGTTCTCGACGCACGTAGTTGAGTAAGTCCATGCCGGTTAACTGCCCCAGTTTCCAGTCAGAAAACACTAGATCGGGTTCATCTTGCTTGATTAATACTATTGCCGCCTCTACGCTCTCAGCGCTAGTCACTTGATAATCATTGGCTGCTAACATCAAGACGATTAAGTTACGCTGATCAGGCTCATCTTCAACAACCAATATTTTCAATTTTACTTCACTCATCTAGGCCTCATTTATGTGGCTAATGGCACCCATCAGCATTGCTCTTATTCTGGGTTAACCCTGTTTAACTCGGGCAAATGTTAGTGTGACAATGGTGCCACCTTTCGGGTTATCATCAAACTGGATATCCCCGCGATAATGGCCCTTGATCAATCGCTCCGCAATATAGATCCCCATCCCAGTTCCCTCAGTCTTGGTGGTAACATGAGGTTGCGTCAATTTATGTTTTAACTCATCAGGTATCCCCTTGCCCGTATCCCTCACTATGATCACATGTTGCTCATGTTCTTGAGTCAAGGTGACATCAATGGTGCCAGAGTCAGGAGTCGCTTCAACAGCGTTAATCAGCACAGCATGGACGATACTGCGGATTTCAGACTCTGCACCTGCCACCACCAAGTTCTCTCCCGGTTTTACATTTGGCATAACGAAAGAAATCACAGGTTTACTGCCATTAATTGATAGCTCTAACAAGATATCTTGAATGATGGCATTCAATGGCACTTGATGTGTTCTGTCCACTTGAGTACTTGAGAGTGTTAGTAATGATTGAATGCTTTTGTCCATCATTACAATTTTTTGCTGTATTTGACTAAGCATACGCTGCAACTCCTCGCTTGATTGAGCATGGGTTGCGGCTTCTGACAATAAGCCCACCGTATGCAGCGGATTACGTAAGCTGTGGGCAATCCCCCGCGTTACCTCTCCCAACTCAGCAAGCTGTTGTTGTTGGACCATCATGCTCTCTTTTTCACTCAACTGTTCAAGCTGACGACTCATCTTGTTAAAACCCGAAAAAATCGCCTTTAGCTCTTTAACGCCTTTCTCCTCCACTTGAAAGCCCAACTCTCCGCTCCCTAGCTTTTGATGACCCCGAGCCAATTGACTCAGCGGCGCACTGATATAGTGACTAAGCAAGTACGTCAGGATCAACGCCACTAAAGAAGTGATTAAAATTAGTGCAAGCATAGACTCATTGAACTCCTCCAGCTGATCATTAGCACCAGTACTTGGTAACTTAAGGTCTTTAATCACACTGAAAGACAGCTCACCTAATGCTGGTACGCTTGGTGCCTCAATGATGGCAATGTTGCCATCTTCCAACCAACGATTACTGTCAATCTGTATTTGACTCACCGCCTCATTCAACCGCTGCTGATAAGCCATTGCAGCGTCACGCCTAGCCTCTACGATGCTGGCACGTTGTTGTTGCTCAAAAACGCGCTCCTTCTGTGCCATCTCGTTAAGTTGAGCCTTTAGCTCCTTTTCCTTAACCTGCAAGGCTTGATGTAACTTTTGTCGTGACTGCCCACTTAAACTGTCACCGTCTTGTGTTTCAAGCGCCATCACTTCTTGGCTGAGTTCGCTGATCGCTTGGGTTATTTCACCAATTTCATTGTTAAAGCCATGGCCAAACTCTTCAACATCATCGTGTATAGCGTCGTGCTCAAACTCAACTACGAAATCCTGTTCATTACCAACGTTCTCAATCAACACTTTAACTAGGTTTTGCGATAACGTCTTAGAGCTCTGACTTAATTCGCTTTGCAGCTCCTCTTTTATTCCTTGAGAGATCATAAGCTGCATAAGCCCGAGCAAAATAATCAAAGCACCAAAAAGTAGAAATAGATAACGTTTAATCGACATACAATCCCCAAAAACTGTTGCACACACTCACTAGGTTTACTCACTCGAGTATCAAACCCGCGAGTCACTGTGAAATATCACTACAAGATTAGTACCAAGTTGTAATTCCATTGATTCAACCACTTACGTTAGCACAGTTTTTATAGATTTCCTTAAATGGGGAATTCACTCCTCATTTGCGGTTAAATGCGAATAGAAGTAATCCCAATAAAAACTAAAAAGATTAATAAAAACAGTTTTTTAAATAATTGGCACAATTCTCGCTCTATCCATATACATCCACATTCCATCCGCTTGACTGATCCGCAGTTAAATGGAGAAATGAGAAAACAAAGGAAGCGCTATGAAAATTTTGCCTATGTCGACACTAATCTGTACCGGACTGCTCTCATATTCACTATTGGCTGCACCAATTATGGTGCACCAAATTGAGCTCAATGAACCCCAAGGTGTCACTAAAGTCAGTCGCGATGAAAATGAGCTCACCCAAGTAACAGTGATGATAGACGGTGAACAACAGGAATTTACGTTTACCCCTGACGAACTCAACGATCCAGAAGTCATCAATCAACATTTGAGTCAATTGCCAGCCGCACAGCAGCAAAGGTTAGCCAAACTGCTTAGTCGACTCGACCTAAATCATGGTGATGTAAGGATCCTGAGTAAAAATGCATTCAGTCCCGAAATGCAAGGAAAGCTCACTAAACTGCGTGAGCAGATGCAGCATAAAGAGATTCAGCTAGCCGTTGTCGCCAAGGAGATGAAAGCTAAAAGTGCTGATCTAGCGGCTAAAAGCACAGAAATACAGATGAAAGCCGCCGAAATTCTCGAAAACACACACAGCAAAGAGACGCAGGAAAAGCTAGCTAGATTGCACAGTAAAGAGATGCTATTGGCAAAAGTCGCACATGATATGGAAGCTAAGGCTGCCGAAATCGAAATCCACTTCGAGACCCATGGTAATAATTTTGATGAAAACATCACTCTCATCACTGACGATATCACTGCATTAGCCAATGAAATTGTTGAACTTGAGATGGGGGCGCTTGGTCTGGATATTGACGTCGACGTTAATGACGCTCGCGGCAACCACTTTATCGTTG
Organism: Shewanella colwelliana; assembly: GCF_001735525.1. Classification (NCBI taxonomy): domain Bacteria; kingdom Pseudomonadati; phylum Pseudomonadota; class Gammaproteobacteria; order Alteromonadales; family Shewanellaceae; genus Shewanella; species Shewanella colwelliana. The sequence continues at coordinate 13,398 of NZ_MCBT01000048.1, read as the reverse complement.
TCAACCAAGACTCGAACACCTACAGTACAGAACAGATCATCGAACTCATTAAATCAGCAGAGTTAAGTGATGATGATAAGCTTCGTATTGAAACATTACTAAGTAAACCATCGTCAAAATAAGCAGAAGAAATATTACGCTTTGATGATGTAGTCACAAAAAGTGTGAACACGCCGATAGAATGCGCCTTAAGCAAAGTGTACTCTCCAGATCAATAATCTATTTGGAGATACCCTATGTGGTGGCGCATTCTCACTATTTTCTTGGCCTTTGCTTTGCTCGGGGCGCACTTTTTAAGGTATGGACAAACCCTCCTATGTGCACTCTTTGTTGTTGCCCCCATTTTGCTCATCTTTAGACATAGATTTGTCGCACACTTTCTTCAAATGGTTCTGCTTTCTAGTGCAGTATTTGTTTGGGGACTCAGCGGATATGATTATGTGCAGATACGTATTGCCATGGATGCGCCTTGGCTTAAACTGAGCCTCATCATGTCAGCCGTGACAATGTTCACCATCGGCGCATCGATATGTTGCCATGGCATACAAAAGCGCCGTGCACAGCAAAACTAATGACTCAAATTAAACTAGGTGGTTAGGCCTGGTTTTATGATGACAATTTAAGTAATACACGAGCGCCCATGGGCGATACTATCCCCGACTTGACGAGCCACTAATTTTCTCGCCGAAAAATCAATAACCACATTAAGCAAAGCCGTTACCGCTAATAGGTAAAGGGCATTGCTGTAGCGAATTTCAGCAAAGGCACTGTCGATATAAAATCCAATAGTTGCTACACCTAGAATGCCAAATATTGCCGTTTCCCTTAGCATCACCTCAAAGCGATAAAACAGTAATCCCATCAAATTAGGGTATACCCGAGTTAAAATTTCATAGGCAAAAAAATCAGCCCGTTTTTTATAGGTTGCACTCGGAGTGATCCCCTGCTCTTGTTTAACCAACAAAAATGCGATCAATGCACCATTGTGCAAGGCCAATGCAATGATGGCCGGCAACATCGATGGCCCAATCAATAACATCAATACAAAAGCTAAAATATATTCGGGAATTGAACGCAATACGAGTAATCCCAATTGCCCGGCGACAGCGCGATATTTACTACCACTATGCTGACTCGCTACAAGATGGGCAATTAGCGCGACAAGATGACTCAAACCTAGTGCCGACAACGCTAATATCACAGTGGCGAACACCCCGGGTAACGCTTGATTAATAGTGATAGAAGCCAACCATTGATAAAATTGATTCAGCCCATCACTAAGTTCCATTTGAGTATAAATAACCCCTTGTATACCTGGCGGCAGCAGATCATAGGAGACAAACCGCCACAGTAAGCCGCCATCTATAATGCCAATATCAGGAATAGTCCATAGCGCCGCCAATAGATACACTGGAATCAGGTCTTTTTTAGCCCATAAGCTAATCGTGCCGATGAGTAATATGAACAACATCAATAGCGCAGCACCTTCACTATACTGCCCTTGGCGAAATGCTGTCTCGAGATAAAAGCCCAAGGTTGGCATACCGATAAAGCCAAGTACGGCGCTGCTGCGGAGTGCGCACTCAAATCGATACCGAATGTAAGCCAGCATTAACGGGTAAACGTGACCCAGTCGGCCATAAACGTAACGGCTGAGGGGGTCGGTATTAAAGGGCAGCCCCCGTTCAGTCGTGGACGGAGATTGAGCCAAAATATCATGAAACACCCTTGCAAAGGTTGCGCCGTAGGGTAATCCAATCGCTAATATTCCAGTTAACGGTGATAAGCCAAAAATTTGTAGAAACAACAAGGCCCAAAAGAGTTCATGAACTCCTCGAACCATAGCACAACTAGCGGCGACAAACGGATGTTGATAAACCAAGGCTAATGGGCCACCGAGCACGATGCCAAAAGCCACACCCAATAAGGCAAAGTTAACGGTTTGCCAGAGGGCTGAAAGTAAAAATTCAGTGGCGAAGAAGTCTGGAGAAATAACCCCTAGTGCCAATCGGCTTAGTTCCGCCCACGGATCGACACTGATGACTTCAATATCGGCAAACAGCAGGGCGACTAACGCCAATAGCCACAGTTGTGCAGTCAATCGCTGCCAGGGCCCAAAGAAACGCACTTTATCCCCCATTATCGGAAACTGAGCCAACCTTACGGTCAAAAAATGCGATTAAATGTTCAGGCTGAAGTATTTGTGATGGGGCATCCAGTGCAATTTCGCCATCTTGCAACCCGACAATACGGTCGAAATAGTTCAATGCCATTTGGCAATCATGTAGCACCATAATCACTGTTGGATGTCGGCTAAGCACTTGAGCAATCAACTGCTGCGCCATCACAGGATCAAGTGATGAAAATGACTCGTCACCAATAAAAGTTGATTGTTGTTGATACAATGCCCGCGCAAGCGCAACCCGCTGCCGCTGTCCGCCAGAGAGTTCGCTAACTGTTTTATTCAGGGCGACATCGAGCAGCAATGCGCTGCAAAGTTCACTCACCTCATTGATGCGATGGGTTTGTGGCCTAATGAGGTTTAGCAGATTGTAGCCAAAGTGGTGACGGGCAAGCGCACCCATATAGACGTTATGGAAGACGCTTAACGCATCAACTAATCCTTGAGATTGTGCACAATAAGCAGCCTGAGAGTTAAGCTGAGTATAGATATGGGCTAGTAGCGTAGACTTACCTACACCCGACGCGCCGACAATCGCAACTTTTTCACCTTGCTCAATGCTCAATGAAAGGTCTTTAATGACCTTCCTATCGCCGTAACTGAGTGTTAAAGCTTCTAATCTCAGCACGATTAATCGAGTAAGCCAATAGCAATGGCCACCGATTCAATCGGTTCATAATCTTGGTTTTCCGCCTCAACAAAAGAGAGACGAGGAAAGCTGGCGAGTAATTCTGGGTCTTTCATATTCAATAAGGCGGCTTTCAACTTAGCTTCAAATCCTGAGCCAAATGTCTGTTCAACACCATGACGAACTGTCCACTGATAGTCCGGATAAGCTGGCGTTTCCCAGATAACCCTTACTTTGCTGGTATCAACTAACCCTTTTTCAACGGCACTTTCCCACACCTTATAATTCACAGCCCCAATTTGATAAGCGCCAGCTTCGACTTGAGCAATTGTGCGGCTATGATCGCCCGAAAAACCAATACGAGAGAATATCTCTTTTGCTTGTTTTCCCATGTTGCGTTCAATAAAAAACTGCGGCATCAAACGCCCAGAGGTTGAGCCTTTAGAGCCGAAGGTAAAAGTGTAGCCATTTAGGTTAGGGAAATTACTCGACGCCACCAATTCCACCGAATGGTGGGCGATAAAAAAGCTTTTGAAAAATTGGTCTTCATAACCTTGAGCAATGGCATCAGAGCCTGGCACCAATCGTCTTGCTTGCACGCCTGATAAACCGCCAAACCAAGCCAGCTGCACTTGATTATTACGAAATGCTGTGACTGCTGCAGCATAGGACTTAACCGGGACATACTTAACGTCAACGCCCAACTCCTGCTCTAAGTAGCGCGCAACCTTATTAAACCGTGTCTGCAATTGGCTTTCATTCTCATCGGGAATGGCAGTAAAAGTAAAGGTTTGTGCACAGACTGTCGGCACAAGTATAAAAGACAACAGCAACAAGCTAATACGGCTAAATAACATTTTGTAAATCCGATATTTAAAATTAACGCGATTTTAACCTTTAGTGCACTAAATTCATAGGCGAAACGGCTAAGAAAACCAAGTTGATAATGAAGGGATTCAATAGGCTTAAACATAAGTCAGCACTCATTAAGCTAACTTGATATAAACTAAGTTCTTTATCGCAGCATCACTTAGTTGGCACAGATACTATAACTGGTTAAACTGAGTAAAATCATTTAGAAGGCAAACTGTAATGAGAATTTTAGTTGTAGAAGACGATCCCATTCTGTCACATCACCTACAAGTTCAATTGTCGGAATTGGGCAATCAAGTCCAAGTTGCTCTGACCGCAAAAGAGGGATTTTATCAAGCCACTAACTATCCCATCGACGTTGCCATTGTCGACTTAGGTCTGCCAGATCAAGATGGTATGACACTGATCCAAAACCTCAGAAAAGCCGAGCTTAAAGCCCCCATTCTCATTCTTACTGCACGCGTAAATTGGCAAGATAAGGTCGAAGGCTTAAACGCCGGAGCCGATGACTATTTGGTAAAGCCGTTTCAAAAAGAGGAGTTAGTTGCACGTCTTGATGCATTAGTTAGGCGCAGCGCTGGCTTTGTTAAACCACAGATAACAAGTGGGCCACTAGAGATCGATCTTGCCGCCAAACAAGTTTCTTTGAACAGTGAACCCATGGAAGTCACTGCTTTCGAGTATCTAATTTTAGAGTACCTGATGCGCCACTGTCACGAAGTCGTCGCCAAACAAAGGCTGCTTGATGTGATATACGGTGATAAAGAGGGTGACCCAAACACCATTGAAGTCATGGTCAGCAGACTGCGTAAAAAACTCTCTAAAGGGGGATTAGATAATTCAATCGCCACCATTCGCGGTCAAGGTTACAAGTTCAATTTGCCATGCAGCTAAATTTTAAACCCAAAAAACGTCTGCTCATGCGGATGTTTATCACCTCGCTATCCATTATCGCCTTAGTGGGTATTGGATTAGCTTGGCTAGTCAACGTGCTATATGCACAGAATAGCTACAACGAGGAAACCGCTAAGCTCATTGCCGAAATCCCTAGCGTCGCAGCAGAACTAAAAGAACACAATCTAATTCCCGATACCAGTGAGTGGTTGGATGAAAATAACACCCCAGAGCGATATATTATTGCCAGTTGCAATGAGACCTTCTCTCAAGTGTGGACATCATCAATGGCAGTCGAAAGAGGTCTGTTTGATACCTGTGAACGTTTTAATGACATTAGACATGATACACCGCCCTACCACCTCACTCTGGCCGATAGTAAAAACTATTTCGTCTACCTTTTAGCCGTCGAAATTGCTCACAACAAATACAACTTACTCGTCATGAAAGATGCCGATAAGCTGGAACAAGAGCTGAATAAGTTCAGCCGCAGAACCTACTGGCGACTCTCTGGAGTTCTCGCGTTGGCCTTTGTACTGCTTGTCAGTGCCGCCTATTGGGGAATGCGTCCCTTAGTGCGTATGCGCAATGAACTAGAACAAGTAAGCAGTGGCAAGGCTAAATCACTTTCTGAAGATTATCCGGTAGAACTAGAAGGTGTAACTCAAGCCCTTAACCAACTATTAGTTCAGTCAGGTGCGCAGCAAGAGCGATATCAAAACGCAATGAATGACCTAGCCCATAGCCTAAAAACTCGTCTAGCGGCCGTGCACGCCATCACAGATGACGCGAGTTTAACCAAGCATAGTGCCAGCGAGAAAATCATGGATCAAGTGAGCCAAATGGACCAGTTGGTAAAATATCAACTTAAGCGAGCCATGTTAGGTAGAAAAGGACTTAAACAAGAGCAAACTCCTGTAGCACCGCTAATTGAACAGTTGTCACAGATGCTGTTTAAAGTTTATCGAGATAAACAGGTAAACTTTTCCGCAGACATCCCAACTGCCCATGTTTTCCCTGGCGATCAAGGCGATCTAATGGAGTTATGCGGTAACTTAATGGAAAATGCTTTCAAAATGTGTATCAGCCAAGTCGCCGTTAGCGCCTACTATAACGACAACAGTGAATTTGTCCTGATTGTGGAGGATGATGGCCCTGGCGTTGCACAAAATATTCGTCAGCGGATTATAGAGCGGGGCGTTCGAGCCGACACACAAAAAGCAGGACAAGGTATCGGCCTGGCCGTCTGCAACGAGATTGTTATCAGTTATGGCGGACAATTATTGATAGAAACCTCCGAGCTTGAAGGCGCTAAATTCATTATCCGCATCCCAATATAAGGTCAACCTACCGGAGCATAAAGCTTTTCAGCTCGATTAAACATCACCCATGACGTGGCGATATATTTATCACCACTAATGGGGGTGTTTCCCCGATGACTGTGCGTAAATCCAGCAGGCGCTATTACCATGGTGCCTTTTTGGGGCTTCACTTTGCGCTGCTGGTAAAAAAATTCCGTCTCTCCGCCCTCTTCGACATCATTGAGGTAATACATATACAAGACTACGCGATGCAAAGCTTCATTATGCCCAAGTTGTGGAAACTGCTCTGAATGCCAATGAGGATAACCGCCCTTACCTTGTTCATATTGTTGAATATTGATCGAACCACTACGATAAAGATACTGCACCAATGGCGCTACACGATGTCGCCCTAAAGAATCAAAGTTATCAGGCGTTAGTGTTTTAGGTTGACCCTCGTCATCGGCAAGGGTGACCGCCACAGCTCCCATCACACCCATAGAATATTTCTCAAAATAACGCGCGCTCTGTTTTAGCGTATAATTAAGAAGCTCGTTTTTAAGCGGCGCAAGCTCCGGAAAATTATCCATCGTAATGTCACGGCTGATCTTCTTTTCTCGATCAACGCCATGGCCTGTTTGCCCGTCAATAACACCTTGATGAGAATTAAACATTGCGATTAAACGGTCACACAATTCATCAGGTATAGCATTAGGGTAAACTTCGATAAAATCCATACATAGCTCTCTAATTTGACTATTTTTTAATGCATCTATGCTGACACACAGCTTAAGTAATTGTAAAGCCGCCGAGTTCATATAAAATAGTCGTCACATATAGGTAAACATAAGTTCACATGAGCAAAAGCTGTAAGATTCGGGTCACACAACTCCAAATCGGTAACTTTGTTAGATTGCCCGTTTCATGGAAAGATCACCCCTTTCTATTTAACTCTTTTCGCATCAAACAAGAGGCACAAATTGAACTCATTAAAAACTTAGGTATCGAGTTTGTATTTGTTGATCTGGAAAAAAGCAGTACCCCACCATTAGCCAAAGACGCAGTGAGCGAAACGCCAACCCAAAAAGGTGCAGACTTAACCGCATTAACTGTCGAGATGAATAAAGACAAGCTCGAACGTATCGAACATCTTAAAAAATTACGTCGCGATCTTCAGAAAACTGAACAGCAGTTCGACCGCTCCATCGCTATGATGCGCAGCCTAATCACTAAACTGCGTAATCGACCACTCAATGCGATAAACGATGCGAAAGAGCTGATCCATAACATTACCGACCAACTGCTTAATTCTGAAAATTTGGTGCTGCATTTAATGGGGGATGCTAAAGACAGCGAAGGGATCTATTACCACTCACTAAACGTAGCGGTATTGTCTATGTTAGTGGCCAAAGAACTTGGATGGGAGCGCGACGGTATTGAAGCCGTGGGTCTTGGAGCGCTATTCCACGATACTGGAAAGCTTAAAATCCCTACGCAGCTAATGCGAAAAAAAACGCCCTTAACCCCGCCTGAAGCAAATTTTATTAAGCAGCACCCTACAATGGGCGTAGATCTACTGAAACTAGCCGATAACTTTCCAACAGATGCAATCTCCATCGTCAGAGACCACCATGAATACCTTGATGGCAGCGGTTATCCCAAAGGGCTAAAAGGCGACGCCATAAGTGTTCCAGCACAACTGGTTGCAGCGGTAAATCTCTACGATAAGCTCTGCCACCCCGAAGGAGCCGAAAAAGCTCGAACTCCCTATGCAGCGTTGGGTTACCTGTATAAGAACTTTAAAGACAAGCTCAATAATGAGGCAATAGGCAAGCTAATAAAAATGCTTGGCATCTACCCACCGGGCAGTGTCGTCGAGCTTTCTAGTGGCCAATTTGCCATGGTGATGGCCGTCAATTTAGATAAAATCTTATTACCACGGATCTTAGTTTACGATGCGTTGGTGCCAAAAGAGCAAGCGCCGATTGTTGATTTAGAAACTGAAGGTCTGACGATTGTTCGCTGCATTTCACCTGCAGCCTTACCAGAGAAAATCTTTAAATACCTCAGCCCGCGAGAACGAGTCAGTTACTTCTTTGGTGGAAACCAAAAGGCTTAGCAGTATGCTAAGCCTTTCACTGAACAATTGATAAATCCCCGACAAAACGCTATAGCCAGCCTTTGCGTTTGAAAAACAGATAGGTTGATGCGGCGCTACCAATCATCATCAATATCGCCATGGGATAACCCCACTGCCACTCCAGCTCAGGCATATTCGTAAAGTTCATCCCATAGGCACTCGCTATCACCGTTGGGGGTAAGAATATTACTGCGGCGACCGAAAATATCTTAATGATCTTATTTTGCTGCAGCCCACTGAAGCCCATCGCTGCATCAAGCAAGAAGTTCAACTTATCGAAAATAAACTGACTATGAGGCATCAAAGACTCGATATCTGACAACATCTCTCGAAGATCTTTCAGATCGTCATCAGTTAGTTTACCTCGGTAGTATCGTTGCATATAACGCAGCGAACGTTGGGTATCGAGCAAACTTAATCGGATTTTACCGTTGGAATCTTCCTGTAACGTGATCAGCTTAAACACATCATCAAGCTCATCATTGTCAAAGACCTGTTCACCAACATTATCAAGAACTGAGTACACATCCTCAATTAAATCAGATAGGTAATCCACTTTAAGATTAAACAGTTCCAAAAACAGTGCTTGAGGTGTCGATACTTGAATCCGACCTAAACGCAGATAGTTTCTTAGCAAACGAATTAGCCCAACGTCATCCTCTCTTAAGGTCACTAGAAACTGCTGCCTTAAATTAAAAGAGATGTTTACGCCCTTGACGTCTTGTCCAACACGTTGCGGAAACAACGAGTTAATATGTAAACCATCCCTATTTTGATAAAAACGTGCAGAAGCCTCAATCTCATTGATATCTTCCTCTTCAGGTAACTCTTCTGAAGAGTACCCCCTCAACCACTCTCGTTCATCATCTTCAGGTTTAAAAAGGTCAAGCCATAACGTCCCCATAGGCACGGTATCTTGAATTCCCAACTCGACAATAGACAACTTACTATCTTGGTAGACATAAGCAGTGATCATAAGACCTCCTGAAAAAACACTGAGATGAAACGACAACACATCAAAGCGCAGGGCAAAAAACGGCTAATTCTAACCTATAACAATCAGTTGAAAAACAGAAACTCCTTACAAATATCAATTAATCATTTAGCAATAAGCAATGATGACCTTTTTTATACATCTGTGGGCTAAGCGTCAATAATCCAATAGCAAGTTCGCAACAGCCCCAAATAAATACACTACCTTATTGGCACCGAGGCAATTATTACGCGCTCTTGGTTGGATAAGCGAATATTAATTCCATCTACCGTAGTGATTTCATCTGCTTTAATGTCCCGTTTATAAACCTGATAGACAGCGCTACTTTCTGCGATTGGGGAGACAATTGTAACCTCAACAATCTTAGCGCCATCTTGCCAAGACCAATACCAATAACCGGCACTTGCAAGCAATGAGACAGACACCAACCCAAAAAGCACATAACGCATAATCATACGTTGACCCAGTTGCGCTGCCGTTTCTTTTTCACGAGTAGCCGATGGCTTACGAATATAAAAAAGTGCTCCCGCAATCACTAATAGAGTGACGAGTATTTTTGTTAGCACACTATTCTCCACAATAGATATTAATGAAATTATATCTCCAAAAATCAATGATTACTGTTACAAAGCGCCCAGCTAGCGGAAAAACACCACCTAACCCTATCGAGCATTGTTCAAACCTCAACGAGAATGTTATAAAACTCTATAATAAATTTAATCTAGATCCTATAACGGTAATGTTATGAACCTAATAAAATTGCTCGCGCTTACCACAGTCCTTTTTGTCAATCCTGCGTTAGCAAAAATCGAGCTTATCCTCCCCAACAGCACTGAAAGTTTAGCCATTAATGGTAAAGCTACCGATGAACGTGAGTTATCGATAGAAAATGGTACTGTGCAGTTATTGTTTAAATATAACGCTAACTACAGATCCCAAGGCCAGCAGGTACGATTCACCTCTCAAGCCACCATTCTGACCTTTGAGGGCAAAGACAGTCGTTATCAAATCGAAATGCCGCCAATAAACTCACAAAGAGACGCCGACAAATTCAATAAACAACCTTGGCTCACCATAAAAAATGCCAGTGGTGACCTCGTTGACTACAAAATTGATATTCTCGTTAAAGAGGGCTTACAGATTGGACGAGACTATACTGGAGAATTAGAGACTTACAATACCAACTATGGCATTGCAGCTATCGCACTTCTCCCTCCGTTAAAACAACAGCCCAAAATCATGCCATTCGACAACCAGCAAGCACATATAGAAAAGACTGAAAAACAGCTATCAGCAGAGCCCCCTCAACCGGATCAAATTAATATCGGCCAAATGCTAGATTTCTGGTACAGCCAAGCAGACGAGGCGACAAGAAAAGCATTTAAAGAGAGAATTAACCAGTAGACATAAACATTAAACAAAACCACAGTGTCACTAAGCCTGGCGGCGCCAGGCACAAGGTGTCCGAATGCCAGAAACTCATAACTGCTGTTTCTGGCCAAGCTCAGTAACAAGACGACATCAGCAGTAGACATCAAGGCAGCGCAAAATGACTTATCCATTTCAAATCAAGGGGTTAGCCTGAAATAGTTAGCTACAAACAAATCCTCAGAAAGCCTCTCGCATGGGGGAGAATGAGTGTCTTGAATACGAACCATTTAGCAACCTCGTAGCGAGAGGAGACCTTGTCGACGAACTAAGGAGCTCTTGCTGAGTTAGCCGCGAAGGACTTCCATATGAGTAGTTGTTCGCGCGAACAACAAGGATGTAGGAAGTGCCATAAATTGCCTGGTTCAAATCAGGTGAGCCTGTAAACGAAAAAGTCCGTTGCATTCACAGCGGGCTTTCTTGACTCTCTGACGAGAAATTAAGCACCTCGAAATGAGTTACCCTTTATTATCCCCGAAAGAGACACATGGTTGTACCAACACCCGAGACGCATAAATGCAGCGTCTTGGACGAGGTCGGGAGTTGGTATGATACTAATGGGTATAACACGCACATGG